>NZ_JBPLBA010000234.1:0-28059 GCF_054039375.1 Desulfomarina sp.
TATTTCAATTCAGCTGACACATACTGAAAGCAGATTATATGCTACAAAACACTAAAATAGAAGTCAACAGCTTTTCCCCCGGCATTACCCCCTCAGATTTCAAAACAGTTACAGACCATCACGCTAAGATCTTTTTTCATGTCAGGCCTACCGGGAACGGGATTCAGAAATTTTTCTCCACGGAACTGTAAGGTTTTTCTTTTTCCAACGACTAATCTTATAAGGACCATCTTTAAGACAATTGAAATTGGGAAATTGTCGCAAAACTTCACATAGGGAGATATGTATGAAAAAAAGGATTCTCACAGGATGTATGATGCTGACAATGATGCTTTCCATCGGTTTCATGGCCATGGCCGAGGATATGCCGGGACCGGACGGTGATGCCCTCTGGCACTATATTTCCAAAGTTTCACCCTATACGGACTGGGATTACTGGCCGGACCACAAGGGTATGCAGGAAGGTCGTGCTCCCCACGCTCCCCTGCACAAGGTCTTTGTCAACAAACAGGCCCTGGAGTCAACCGGCGCCCCCCTGAAATTCGGCGCCATTGAAGTAAAGGAAAACTACAGTCCCTCCCATGAACTCAAAGCCATCACGGTTATGTACAAGATCAAAGGGTACAACCCCAAAGACGGGGACTGGTTCTGGGTTAAGTACAGCGCCCGCGGTAAAACCCTGAAAGCGGGCAAACCCGGCGGATGTATCGGCTGCCACGCAACCCGTGTTGCCAACGATTATGTTCTGGTCCACGAATTCAAATAGGGGATGACAACCTATCGCTGTCCCGTCTGCGGATACCTGCATTCAGGGAATATCAATTTCCATTTCTGCCCGGTCTGCAACAGTTCCGCCCAGGTATTCCTGCCTGACAGCACAGCGGATAATTATGGTTGCTGGGACAGTAAAACCAGGTTCCTGATCCACTCCATGGCGGCAACGGGGAAGGTCTGTCTGGAGGGTAAGGGAAGCGGCAGAAAATTCCTCTGCATGGACGACCTGCTTTTTCTCCCCTCCCAGATAGACAGGCTCCCCCTGGATGGAGAGGCGGAAGTAACAACAACTGTAATTCTTGGTAAAAAGGCGGAAATCCCGGTCACTCTCCAGACTCCCGTGCTCAATGCCGCCATGTCCTATGGAGCGTTGAGCAGGGAGGCCAAGATGGCCCTCGCCCTCGGGTCATCCCTGGCCGGGACAATCGCCAATACCGGGGAAGGTGGCATGCTGGATGAGGAAAGGCAACTTGCCGAACGTCTTACTCTCCAGTATTCCACCGGCCGGTTCGGTATCAATAAAGAGCGGCTGAAACTGGCCGATATGATAGAAATAAAACTTTCCCAGGGAGCCAAACCGGGCATGGGCGGGAAACTTCCGGGAATAAAAGTCACTGCGGAAATTGCTGCGGCAAGACATATTCCTGCAGGAGAAACGGCCCATTCCCCCGCCGTTCATCCTGACATACACAACGCGTCTGATCTTTCGGACAAAATAAAAGAACTCAGGCAGTTGACCGACGGAAAACCCATTGCTGTGAAAATTGTCGGGGGTCACCTTGAGGCGGATCTCAAGGCCATATTCCGTCAGAAAAATATCCCCGACGTCCTGGTCATCGACGGAGGTGAAGGAGGCACGGGGGCGGCCCCTGTCACCATCAAAGATCATGTGGGCCTGCCACTGATCTACTCCCTGCCCCGTACCAGTGATTTCCTTGACCGCGAAAAACTCCGTGACCGGGTTACTCTCATCTGCGCAGGTGGAATACGCCCCCCCGGAGATATTGCCAAAGCACTTGCCCTGGGGGCAGACGGTGTCTACATGGGAGGCGCCCTGAAAATCGCCCTGGGCTGCACCTATCTGCGGGAATGTCACCTCGGCAGCTGCCCCTACGGAATTGCCACACAGGATGGAAACCTCACCAGGCGGCTGCATGTGGAAAAAGCTGCGGCCAGGGTGGCCAGGTTTATTTCCGCCGCCACAGAGGAAATAAAAAATATCTGCCGGATCTGCTCAAAATCATCCATCGGTGAACTCTGTCGGGAAGACCTGGCCAGTCTTGATCCCGAACTGTCGAGAATCACCGGCATCCCCATGGCCTGAGGAACTCCGATGAAACCTTATACGGCATCATTTCTTGCCCTTTTATTCGTTCTGATCGGGGGAAGTGCCGTTTTCATCATGTTTGAAATAACCGGGCGCACTGAAGATCATGGCAATAAATCAGCATGGATCACCCTGCACAGGATACTTGGTTATCTCTATATATCACTTTTTGCCGTGATGCTGGGATTCATGATCAGCAAGGTTGCCGGACTGCAGGAAGAATTGAGTGCCAGAACGATTTTTCATATTGTGATGTCCCTGATCCTGGTCCCCCTGATTCTCACCAAGATTTTGATAGTCAAACGGCACCCGGCCCTCAGCTCACGACTTCCGATCATTGGCCTTACCATCCTGACCCTCTCCTTCGGACTGAGCGGAATCACCGCCGGCTATTATCTTCTCCACAAAAAAGATCTCACCTACACCACTCTCTCGGCCCATGATAATGATGTCCTGGACCTGGAACTGGGCAAAGCGATAATGAACAGAAAATGCGGTAAATGCCACAGTCTGGAAAGAGTGTACCGGGCCTTTAAAAGTGAAAAGGGCTGGACCGGAACTATTAACAGAATGGCGACGATGGATACACCTAACATCTCAACCTTTGATATTAAACAGGTTCTGCATTACCTGACCACCCAGCAGAAAAACCGGCAGGCTCTCACGGGAACAAATCCAATCAAACTTATCGGCAAAAGCCTTGTGACCAGAAAATGCACAGTCTGCCACACCCTGGACAGGGTTTTCAGTGCCCGGAAAACGCTTACCGAATGGACGGCCACGGTCAACAGAATGATCGCCACAATGGATGACGAAACCTTTCTTTCAAAGGATGAAAAGGCGGAAATAATAACATATTTGGGCCCAAAAAAGGAACAAGACTGATTCAAAAATGATGTGCACTACCCGTTTTCATGATATGCTGGTCAAAACTGCGTAAAACAAAAATCATGACAATGGAAAATATCCTGGAAAACAATCCACTGACATGGCTGCACAAGTATGGCGATGCTCTCTACAGTTTTGCCCGCATCCGTGTCCGTGATTCTTTTACCGCAGAGGACCTTGTTCAGGAAACATTACTTGCCGCTTACCGTTCGCGGAAAAGTTATTCAGGAAAATCTGCGGTTCAAACCTGGCTGACAGGGATTCTGAGAAATAAAATTGTCGACCACTACAGGAAATCAACTCCCGAACAGGGAGATGAAAACCTTGACAGCTTCAGCGATGACAGTCTCTTTGATGAAAGGGAGAGATGGAAAGTGAAACCGACCGACTGGTCGAAAGATCCGGCCCGGCTTTATGAAAGCAGGGAACTGCTTTCCGTTATCCACAGATGTCTGGATGAGATGCCTGAAAGCCTGTCACGAACTTACACCATGCGGGAAATGCAGGGCTTCTCAACAGACGAAATATGCAGTATGCAGAAAATTAAAAAAAACAACTGCTGGGTTATTCTCTACAGGGCAAGAATGTTGCTCAGGCGCTGTCTTGAATCAGCCTGGTTTGCCTGAAAACGGTACCGTAATGCTTCACTGGATATTAAGTTGCAGAAAAACATCAGAATTGATCTCCGAATCCATGGATCGACGGATAACCTTTTATGAAAGAACAGGAATCCGCCTTCATCTGACGATGTGTGTTCTCTGCAGACGTTACAGAAAACAACTGCTGCTTATCCGCTCACTGCTCCGCAAAGACAATTCCAACACTACCACCATCCACCACCTGTCCGAAGAAGCCCGCGAACGAATTGCAAAGGAACTGACCAATGAGACAGATTAAAGTTTTCTATTTACTGTTGCCATCGTTGTTTTATTTCTTCTCTACATCGTCCCAGGCAGCTCCGCCACCAGCACCCTCTGGTCCGGGAGATGATATCCCGCTGTTGAGTGCCGAACAGGAACAATCCCTTGATGATTCCCAGCAGAAGGCATCGAAAGTACTGGCGGACGCCGCAGACTGGATTGACTCTTTCTTTGATGATGATAGGGCCCTGGAGGAAGAGAATACCAGCAGGGGGACGTTAAAACTTCTGACGGGGTACAGCAGAAACAACAATTTTGAATTCAAACCGCGCATCAGACTGCGTATCAGGCTCCCCAAGCTAAAAAACAAGGTCCACCTGCTGATCCGGGCCTCAGACGACGATGATGAACTCAAAATAATCGACAACGAACTCACACCACACCAGGGAAGCAGGGACTCTGGCAGAAATGAACTTTCCCTGGCCATGCAATACTTCCTCAAGGAAACGGAAAAATACAATATTTCCACCACCGGCGGTATTTCCTGGAATTATGCATATGCGGGCCTTCGCTACCGCCTGTTACATAACATGAACAACTGGCAGGGTCGCTTCACCGACAGATTACGGTATTATACTGATGACGGCTGGGAAAACCGTGCTTCCTACGACCTCGAAACCCGGATCTCCGATAAGTGGCTGTTCCGCTCTACCACCTCAGTAAACCTGCTGGAAAATGAACCGGGGATCCCCCACGCCCAGCAATTCCGACTCTACCAGATCCTGCGGGAAGACAGGGCATTGATGTACGAAACCGGGTTGTATTACGGAACTGATCCAAGCCACAAACTGACTGATTTCCAAATACGGGTAAAATATCGGCAGCGTTTTTATCGTAACTGGCTCGTCCTGCAGGTCGCTCCCCAGGTAACTTTTCCGGAAGACCATGACAGAGAGGTAAACCCGGGAATCACCGTTACTCTGGAGGCGACTTTCGGCTACAACGCCAACGAAAGCATGTTTGACCAGGTCTTCAGTTTTTAGCAGGTATCACGCCGCCTTTCTCCGGCCCTGGTGGTCTCTGTCCAGATGAAAATTGATCCACGAGGAACTGCCCTTCAACTCCCACTGCCGGGGAGGAATAAACTCGCGGGACAACTGCTCCGCCTCCCCGTGTCTCTTCATACGATGATAAGCCCTTACCCAGACGCAAAGCCTGTCCTGATTGACTTCACAATAGCCGTTATTACTGCCGCCGCATGGACCATTCCGGGTATGCTTCGGGCAGCCTGACTCCGGGCAGAGGAACCCCACATGCTGTATGCCGCAGTCCCCACAGCTCTCGCAGGAAAGAAAGAGTTTCTTAAACGGATCCTCCACTACCCGTTTCAAAACCCAGGACATATTTTTCCTGTCAAGAGAACTTGAAATCTTCCTGTAAACCGGAGCCATTGCCGCGCCCTTATCAAAAAACAGGTCATGGGCCTTGCGCAGAAAAAGATAATGGCAGTTGTCGATCAGTTTGCCGTTAACCGGAGCGGACTGAGACACGGCCCCGTTTTCTTCTTCCCTTTTTTCATACAGGTAAAAGCCTTTACGTTTTTCATCAAACTCAGGGATAAACTGCTGCCAGTCGTCCTCCAACTCTTCCATCCTGTCCAGAATGGCCGCGACATCGGCAAAACTCCTGTGGATCCCTCCTATATGAATCCCCCGATAACCCAGCCCCTTCAGAACAACACCCAGCCTGGCACTTCTCTCAATGGCATGATTCATGCCCTCACCTTCCACGGACCATTCATCCATAACCCTGTTATACAGTTCTTCGGAAACATGGACTCCCGGAATCCTGCCGGCGTGCATCGGCCTGGCCGAGCGGTTGTCAAGAACATAAAGGGAGGCAAGCGCCGGTGTGCTGTCTCCCTGTTGCGCCTTATATCGCAACAGTTCCTCATACTTGCCGACATCATAACCGAGCTGGGTGATGACAAACGAACTGCCGGCCTCTATTTTTCTATCCAGCTTCTTATACTGAACCCAGGTTTCGGCTTCGGTGTATTTAAAAGGAGAAACGGCACATCCGATCTGAAAAATCTCGGAATGACCGCTTTTTATCAACCGCCGGTTAAGATCCTTCAGCATTGAAGTCAGGACAACGGAATCAAAGTCAAAGACGGGTGTTCCGCGACCGCCGAATCCTTTTCCCGAATAATCACCGGTCAGGGCCAGGATATTTTTCATTCCCATATGGGCAAGCTGCAGGGCACGGCTTTCCATCCCCACCCTGTTGGTGTCTCTGCAGGTAAAATGAACTATCACATCCAGACCGTACGACCGGATTTCACTTCCCAGGACATCAGGGCTGAGAGCCGGATTTCCACCTGGACTGTCGGTTATGGAAACAGCGGTCACTCTGCCATCTTCAGCGGCATCCCGGCAGATGGAATGTATGGTCCCGATGGACCTGCCACTTGACTCCCTCCCCGGAACCAGTTCCAGGGTGACTACAAATTTATGCGGATCTGACAGGGCATCATTTAAAGAACGCATGGCGGAATTCCTCCTGAAAAAAAACGGGAAAGCGGTTTACTGTGTACCACATAGTGGTAACATATTTTGCCGTCATTTTGGAGGAAAAATACGAAATTGTTAATTCTGAATATTGATATATTCCATTACCGAAACTGATTATTCATAGATATATTTCAGGTTCTCTCTTCAGCTGGCATATTACCTGTAACCGCTCAACAGCTCCGATAAAGTGCGGCTCGACCATCTGCTTTGCTCCTGATGGACAGTTTTTAATGCAGGCAAAACATATTATACACTGCCATCTGTCAATAACTGATACATCCGCTCTATCAATCGCTTCAGTGGGACAGACTTCGACGCAGAGACCGCATTGAATGCATTTATCCAGATCAGTCTCTGGTGTAAAAGACAAGGTTTTTCGTGCTTGTTTGAGCATCTGCAGATTTTCTGGTTCTTTATACGGAAAATTGCCAGGAACAGTAATCATCGGTAAAGAATCATCGGCATCAACCGCTTTCAGCTTATCCATAACCTTTGTTCCAAACAGTTGTGCCATCCGAATATCATCCGTATCAGGCCTTGCAGGTGCAATTGGCAGAGCAGAGCTGGAATAGGAGTGCTCAGCAACGAAAGCCCCGCCAGCAACCGGGCAAAACCCCTGAGACATTGAGATATCATGAAGTTCCAGAAGTGCATCATCATATTCACGATTCCCATACACAACCACGATTACAGCCGGTTTATCCCGCACTTTGAGGGATTTCAGAAAAGGAACAATCTCTTCGGGAACACGGCCATAATATACAGGAGCAGCGATAATTATAAGATCATGAGAAAAATCAAATGAACCGTTTTTTCGTTGGGATCGTTTAGTAAAATCCATTAATTCTATCTGCTCACACCTCATTCCCTCAGCAATGCTTTCGACAATTTTTCTGGTTGTTCCTGTCGGAGAAAAAAATAAACATCCTACTGATTTTATATTCATTTTCCTTCCCTATCGTAAACTGAATTCATGTATTAACTCTTTGGTCCTGTTTCTCTTTTAAGAGAACATCTCAGTATATTTTCTTTTTACTCTTCGATATCCTCATCGACCTTCTGAGCGCAAAAATATGTGGCAATACGTTTTAAATTACCAACAGATTACAAGCAGAGCAACCACCTTAAAAAACCGCTAAGTTTTTGCCGTCATTTTAATGCGATTGATAATAGTTATGGATTACGCAGAAAACACGTCAAAACAGGAGGTGTTAACCGCCATTTTTTTTCTATTAAAGGAGGTCAGACAATGACATTTTTTACAAAACATCATAAATAATATTGTGGAATCGATTTTCATGCCAGAAAAATGTATATCTTTGTTCTTAGCATACAGGGAAACGTGCTTATAACGTGGATTGGAAGAGAAATAGAATGAAAAAGAGATGCCCGCATCGTGGAGGTTTATTTCCAAAAGGCGGGCATGGATCAATTGTCTTGTTGTCAAAGCAATTTGCGTTGGTAAATGGTTTAGTTTTGCAGTTCCCACTGGCCTGCAGCATTTCTGCAGGCTGTAGTGTATGTTTTTTCTGTCTTTCCGTCAATGGTCGCAACAATTTCAGCCATTCTGCAAAGTCTGTCTGGTTTTGTGGCGATCGTGTATACCGGCTGCGGGGTTATTTTGTAATTATTGCCGCTATCCGGGTTTGTCCAGGTGGTGGTTTGGCCGGATTTACCAAATTCATATGCCTGGTTTAGCTCCTGCCTGTCGAATTTGTCCATTTCGTTGCCCATAATATATCCAAGCATGGTGCCAACGGCAGCACCGATGAGAGTTGCTTCTTTGTCGCGCCCAATCGCCTGGCCAATGATGGCGCCAGCGGCTGCCCCCATCACGGCACCATTTTGACCTTGGGAAAATTGGTCACCGCAGGAACTGAGACTAATAACAAGGAAAGAAAGAAGGATAAGAGTTATTTTGTTCATTTTTTCTCCTGTATAAAATATGGATATTGTAAAATGCTTTAAAAATTTACAATCATGAACTTTTTTTTGATATAAGAACTTAAATTCTTGTTGTTGTGATTGGCTTTATGTTGTACCAAGCCAAACATAATTACCCAAGCAGTAGAACAGGCAGTGGTAATGCAAAAATCAAAACGAAAACACAGCCAAATACCTTACCTGGTGATACTTAATAATAGTGTGGATACAGTTAAAAGTCTGTCTACTTTTTGTTATAGATTTGTAACTGATATTTAAAAAGACCGTAATTATCCATGAAACTCTGCCGACTAGTTGATGTGCCTGCTTTATCAGGCTAGCATACGGTCAAAAATCACTGGAAATCTCAATTGATAATGAATTCAAATGAAAAAGTTTCGGTCCAGATTATTTTCAAACCGGTACAATGTGATTTTTGAAATACGCCTGACAAAACAGGCACAACCCTAAGTCTACAAGTATCAGGCTGAGTTTAATACGTAGTCAGCAAAAGAATACAGAGATATTTTAAGGGATGGTAAACTGGCCGAAGTGGATTCACTTTTTGAAGGTAGCTATCAGTTCAATTAATTTATATGCAACAGACTCTACAGATATATTTTCATTGATTGAAATAGCAATAATTGCTTTTGTCTGTACATCATAAGCGAGAATAGCTCTGTAATTCTCTGTTCCTCCAGAATGACCTATCCAAATATTATCAGTTTGATTGAAATCATATAGCATTATTCCTCTACCATAATATAAGCCTTTGTCAAACATTGGGTACAGATCTTTCATCATATTGTGTACGTCTTTTATAGGAATTATTTTTCCTGTCAATAAAGCGCTTAAAAAAACAGCCATATCTTTTGAATTGCTTACTATACCACCTGCACCAAGAATAACGGAATAATCCTTATATATAACGGTATCTTTATCATGGGCTAAAGCTAAACTAGTATCATCTTTTGTAGGTGTTTTTAATGTTTCCAGGTTTAATGGTATAGAAATTCTATCTCTTATTTCTTGACTAAATGACTTGGATTCTATGTTCTCTATGATGAATGTTAATAATAAATAACCTGTATTGGTATACGACCAGTATTCCCCTGGTTCAAATAGATTGTCATGAGATTTCGATATCTCTATAAATTCTTCAGGACTAAATTTTTTGTTGCTTGAGTGTACATCAGGGTCGGCATTGAAAGGATAAATTCCATTGGTGTGTGTGAGTAATTGTTCTATGGATATTTCTTTAGAGTTCTGAATATCTGGAAACCATTTAGAAAGTTTGTCATCAAAAGAAAGCTTACCTTCCAAAATTAATTGATGAACGATAGTACTGGTTATTAATTTTCCCACACTGGCCCAAAAAAATACCGTAGAGCTATCAACAAGTATATTATCTGGTTTAGATATAAAACCTCTATTTGTTTCCCAAATCCCTTTATCAGGAACAAGAATTGTCGCTGAAATTCCCGCTATGTGATGCTTTAAAAAGAGATAATCCACCTTTAGATTAAATTCTTTTTCCATTGAATCATCTAATTTCTGGTTAAAAACATAACTATTGGGGGCAGGAAAAGCATCTAAAGATGGTTGCAGATGCTTAGGCAGCCCTCTATATATCGATGATCTTTGTGGTGCTATTGCACAACTTGTCATAACAGTTATTACTGATACAAAAAAACAAGCAATAATTATTCTCATATATATCCCAATTAATATATTTATAGAGTTGCAAATCAAGTTTGATTAACGGTATCCTTACTTGGTTAAAGGCTATTTTCGGTCTCGATCATACTCGTCGTATAATTTGGTGGCATTTACCATACACTCATCATATTGCGAAGGAAGAAGTTTAGAACACTCGAATCATTTGGTGATCTGAATGCCTCCATAAATGCTTCCTATTGGAGCATCCCATCAAAACGAGTAGCACTTAAAAATAAAGGTATAACTTTCATTTTTACTTGTATTACAAGTCGTTATGTGCAAGTTTTAATCGGGCATTACTCAATAATAGTGTGAATGCAGAAAAAATCTGTAGATTTTTTGTTATATATTTGTATTTCAGGACATCACATACCTGATGGCTGAATTGGTACCGGCTGGATGTTAATCGATGATATTTATGCAATAGCTGACTGAATATGGCAATCGTTGCTCTTTCTTGAGATGCACTACATTTCTATAGCATAATCACAACAGTCTTTATCTTCATCTACCGATATAGTGGTCTGAATAGTTCCCCATTCTTAGCGTTTTGAAATGAGTTATTGAGGTTATCCCTTCAGTCATTAGCCCGGGAAAGAGGTTGAACTGGGACTCAGAAAGACAATGTTACTAGAAAATCCAGATGGAACAAAATCTTTTGTGATGGAAGCTGGTAATTCCAATAATGAAGCGATGATCCTTCTGCATGGGCTTGGAGCAGATCACAAGATGTGGGAGCCACAAATCCAGATGTTTTCAAGAAATGGGTATTATGTTTTGGTTCCTGATTTATTGGGACACGGAAAATCATCCAAAGTGGATACATTAGAATTACGAGATTTTGAAAGTCAAATAATTGAAATATTAGATAAAAAAGGGTTGTCGAAATGCATTTTTGTTGGGGTAAGTATGGGGGGAGTAATCGCACAATCATTTACCATGCGTTACCCCGAAAAGGTAAGCCGGTTGATTGTATCCGATACGTTTGGGAAACTGAAAACTTTTCGGGAAAAGATTTTCGGGTTATCGCAAATGATTGGTTTTAGAGTTTGTAAAATATTGAGCAGTAGGATTTTGACAAAAGGGGTAGTATTAGCATACAATGCACCATTTGCATACAAGGCCAGAGAGTATTTTCTTCAAGTGAGTTTGCAGGTAGATATTGATCAATTGATTCTAGCAAGAAAGGCGATCAACAAAATTGATGCAATTGGAAAGATAGATGGAGATCAAATTCCTGTGCTGGTAATAGTTGGTGATCAATTCGGACAAACGTTTATAGAAACAAATCGAAAGATAGCAAATAGTATCCAACGTTCGAAATTTATAATCTTGAAGAACTCGTCAGATCCTTCCAATTTAGTAAATCCAGATGGTTTCAATCAAGTAATTTTGCAATTTCTCAGAAAACTTGTCTAACGCAGCATTTTTCCGACCCGTTTCCGACGGTAGCAAAGTGGTGTTAGATTTACAGATTTAGCATATTCGGTAGACAGACACTTCTTAATTTCAACCAACCACAGAGTGACAATACGACAGGAGTTTTTCCCCTTTCATAGCCATCTGTGAGTGAAGGTGAGATTTCAGCAATAGCAGATGCTACTCATCGGCTGGCTGACTACCTACAGTATGGTGCAGTTTCGCTTTCTTATACAACAGCGACAATGCATCTTTTTTTTTGACAGCACTTAATATCCTCCCGGGAGATATTTAGGTATTGAAAACGCTTGAAAATCAGTAGAACTAGTGGCTGCGCTCTGTGTCAATGTGAGTGAGATCGTTAAGGGTGCAAGATACAAGCTTACTCATAAGAATACAATCATGAAAATTTCACACCATAAATATTTAGCTATACTGGCACTATTATTTAGTGTTGAATTTTTTCTCCTCTCAATATCAACTCATGACAGAATGGATTGGGCTCTGGAGAATTTTCTTGCAATAATCTTTGTGATTGTTCTCGGTTTATCTTATAAAAAATTCACTTTATCAAGAATTTCCTATACCCTTATATTTCTCTTCATGTGCTTACATGAAATCGGGGCACATTATACTTATGCAAGAGTTCCATATGATCAATTTTTTATTGATACGATGGGCTTTAGTCTTAATGAATTCATGGGGTGGGAGCGCAATAATTTTGATCGTTTCGTTCATTTTTCATTTGGTGCTTTACTGGTTTATCCAATTAAAGAATTTTATTGCAGAATTGCTGATTCTAAGGGATTCTGGGCTTACTTTTTCCCATTGAAATTAACTATGGCAACCTCCATGATATTCGAATTATTTGAGTGGGGTGCAGCAGAGATATTTGGTGGCGACCTGGGGGTTGCATACTTAGGCACACAAGGTGATATTTGGGACGCCCATAAAGATATGGCACTGGCAAGTTTAGGAGCTTTTGTAGCTATGAGCATTACCCTCGCCTTTAATCTGCGCATTCAAAAAAATTTTCGTGAAGAGTGGATTGACAGCCTATCCATAAAAAACAAAAAACCTCTAGGAGAGGATGAAATTATGCGTCTCATTCAAAGTAAAGATGAACAATAATGTATTATTTCAAAATCATAGTGAATTAATCCTCGTACCGAGATAAATCCGAAACTTTAGAACGGATAATTGCTGAAATTGATTCATGTAATCCCATGGGTGTGAGAGTAGTCTTGCTTAAGTTCCAGTGGCTCAAAGCCTAGTTGGTGTCTGTCTAGAAATGAGGATTTTTTTTCGAGCAATGCAGATATCGGCAAAAAGACCAACTATGGACAGGCACAAACTATTTGTTCAGAGAATAATTCATTTATCTATAGTCGAACGGGCATATAGAAAAACGGTTTCCACAACTACATTTTTCCAGCAGAATTATTCAAAAATCGAAAATTTTACAATAATTCTGAAAAATCTCATGAGAGAAAACCACTTTCCCCGGCAAAATCCTCAATAATCCATTTTACTGCATCAATTCCTGTTCATATCTTACCATGGAAGTAAAGTTTATCCGGGTCATTGCAGCTCCAGTTACCGAAGCCAGATAATTGCTCCCAGGCACTCCAGCTTTTCACGGTCTCTTTTATCCGCATAGGTGGCCTATAGCGGAGAAGAGCCTGCAAAAATCTGTGGCTCCTGTGAGGAATTACAAAGACAAGGGATATCAGCACCACCGCTCTTCTTCTTTATCTACTCTCCAGTATATCCACAAACACCAGCCCGTGGAGAATTGACAACTGGAAGAAACATTTCATCATTACATTCGTGTTTCTGAGCACATTTTTGACATAACCAACCTTCGCCTTCCCACTGGCATTGTACACAAATTATTTCAGCCTGATTTTTGCTGCATTCATCGCATAAAATTGGGGGCTGGGTATTACGGGAAATTATCTGTATGTTTTTGTTTACCCCCATTGAACCACTATAAATATCGATATTTTTTACGGTGAGTTCTGTTGTATCACCGAAGTCATACATATATCCAAGCGCTACTCCCGGCTCAAAAATTTCATTGATCTTCTTTTCCATATTTATTTCAGCTCTCAGGGCGGAATGCATAAATGAACTCATATGACCGCAGCACTCAAGCCAAATGTCTCTGAGAAAATTATCCAGGTCTTCAAGGTGTGCGTTTTCTGCAATGAGGATATGGAGAAAATAGTCTGGATTGTAAGTGGCATGGATATGTAAATAGTAAAGCTTTTTTACTTTTCCCTTTGAATTTGAATTGAAATATTTCCCAAGACAACTTTTGATATGCCTTGCCATTCCAGAACGAGAAAATTCGCCGTCACATATTGTACAGGTAGATTTGGTTGATTGAGATTCCATTGGTTTTATATGTTTTATTTTGAGAAACATTACCGAGCCACGGTTGCAAGGATTGGAGCCTTATAACAACTCCATGGTCTTTATTTGTAATCCATTGGAACAATTAAGTAAATATTTTGACAGGATTTTTCTGTAATTTGGGAAAATTTAATTCTGCAAACCACCTGTGGCCAATTACGCTCAGGCATAAGCCAGAAAAACACCGGTGAAAACTGGTGATTGAAGCATACTGGTGGTAGAATAGAGAGAAATTTCTGTTTTTCAAATATCAAACTCAAATCCCCCATAATCATGCAAGACGAACAGTTTGACTTCATCATTATCGGTACCGGCCCTGCAGGTCTGGCGGCTGCAATTATGGCCGCGAAATCCAATAAGCGTGTGCTTGTCCTTGAAAAAGAGGGGTCCCTTGGCGGTGTCTGTGTCAATACAGGTACATTCCCCAGCAAAACATTGCGGGAAGCCGTCCTTCACCTGACCGGTCATCTGAAGAGAAAGGTCTTTGAAGATGATTACTGTTCCACCCGGGATGCAGAAATCTCCATGGCCAAACTGCAACAGCGGCTCCATCATGTCCGCCAGGAAGAACACGCGATCATCTCCAGCCGGTTGAAGCGTCACAGGATCAGGATTATCCGTGGACATGCCTCCTTTATTGATAAAAACAGGATCAGAGTTGAGCAGCTAGGTAAAAATAAACCACTTGAAGTCTGCGGTCGGCGAATTTTGATCGCCACCGGCTCAAAGCCCCGCAATCCGGCCGATATCCCTTTTGACCACCGGGTTATTGTCGATTCCAGCTCTATTCTGAATATCGAAAGTATCCCCCAGACGCTGATCATCCTTGGCGGCGGGGTTATCGGCTCGGAATACGCCACCATCTTTGCCGCCCTTGGTGTGAAGGTGACCCTGCTTGACCGGGGTGACCGACTGCTGAAATTTCTTGACGAGGAAATTTCCAGCCATCTGAGAGAAAACTTCCCGAGAGGCAATATCGACTATATCAACAACTGCGGGAATTTTTCCATAGAACGCACCGGCAAAGGCGCCCTGCTCAGGCTCAACAGCGACCGTGAAATCATGGCGGACTGCCTGTTCTTTGCCCTGGGAAGAGAAGCGAACACGGAAAACCTTGCCATTGAAAATGCCGGGATCGAACTGAACAGCCACCGCTATATAGAAGTCAACGAACTCTACCAGACCAACCACTCGCATATCTATGCCGTGGGTGATGTAATCGGCTGGCCGAGCCTGGCCGCCACTTCCATCATCCAGGGCAGGCTGGCCGCCATGCATGCCCTGAAACTACGGGCGGAAACCTTCCCCAGGATTTTTCCTTTCGGTATCTACACTATTCCTGAAATCTCCTTTATCGGCATCACTGAAGAGGCGGCAAGGCAGAAAGGCTATAAAATCGTCATTGGAAAATGCATGTACCATGAGCTGCCCAGGGGCCAGATATCCGGTGAATGCGAGGGAATGTTGAAGATGATCGTCCACCGGGATACAAGGGAAATCCTCGGTGTTCATATCCTCGGCGGAGGAGCCACTGAAATTATTCATATTGCCCAGATGGCCCTTCTCCACAACGCGAAAATTGATCTGTTCATCGATTCCATCTTTAATTACCCCACGTACTCGGAAGCCCTGAAAATTGCCGCCCTGTCCGCTTCCGACCAGATCGACACCCCTGCCGGCTGAGTCCTTTGTACAAAATGATACAATCAGTAACACTTTGACAACAGACAGATCCGCATAACTCTGTCATTATGGAGTTCCCCCGGTTGAGCAGACTTTCTGCTCAACTATGATCCTGGTTTGAGGGCTGTTCGCCCTCAATGAATACACTCCTGTGCCGCCCCCGGCACATGTGCCCTCAAATCAGGATCCCTTTTACCCTTCCATCCCCGACGGCTCTGTTATTCTTTCTGAAAATAAAAAAAATCAGCCATGATCGTATGCCTTCAGGCAGAAGGCACAGCCATCGTACCCAAGGTTTATTCCCTCTTCGATGGAGTCGTAATACCGCATATTCCAGGTGGCCATCCGCTTCACCCACTGGCAGGTCGACCGGTGCAGTTCCTTTGTTTTATGATTGCCTATATATTTTGGATAAGCATCAAGATCCGTACGGTATACATTCATTTCCGGATCACCCGTCAAAGTCTGCTCGAATATTGTCCATATTTTGTAGAGCCTACCGTTGGAGTCACCGGCAAGATAGCAGCGTGAATCGTTGAGCGTGGCCAGGTTTCTCGTGTATTTCATCGCCTTGAAAAAGGCGAGCCTGAAATCGTCCCCCACGCCAATCCAACTGTAGCGGCTGTTTCCCACGTATGCCACGGCGCCTCCACGCGGGTAAGTCACAAGCTTTTCTCCTATGGCATCGTCCACATCAAACCTGTTGGTCAAACAGGAATCGGCCACGGCAATAAAGGTATTATCGCCATTTGTCAGGTTATTCATCAACCCCGCGTTCAGGTGAGCCACTCCTCCGGAAGATCCATGGCCGGTCAGGCTGACAAAATGAGGTCCTTCGTTCAACCCGTCTTCCAGGTTTTCACTGGTCAGCGTCTTCAGCCCAGCTCCCGAGAGGGTGCCGCCCGGCGTGTCGGTCACATCCGAATAGAGCCGCTGTACCTGATTGATCCGGCCAAGATTGCTGCGCACCCAGGCACGTAACTCTTCCTGCTGGGTGACGGAAGAGTCCGCCCCCTCCTTATCCACATCGTAGCGAAGAGGTGAAATATCCGCATCCGGACCATAGACGACCACCCACTCGGTGGGAACCGGCAGTCTGAATTTAAAAAATACCAGGTCAATTTCGATACAACTCGGGCTGAGACTGTGAGCCGATTGCGCGTAATACCAGCCGGGATTATTCCTGTCGGCTTCAAGAGAAAAATGCAGCACCTTTCTCGACACATCGCTGAAGTGGCATATTATTTTTGCCGCAGCATTTTTCTTTGCAAATTGCCCGGCATGGAGAAGCGCATAACCGCCAGCCTGATCGGTAGAAAAATGCCCGTTATCCGGAGGCATGCTGTTGCCCGGTTGCGGCGTGAGGGTATGAAAATAACGGGCCCAGTGCTCCGCCACAAAGAGCATCTTTTTAAAGCGGTTATACTGACTAATCCGATGACTGTCCCCCCAGTTATCATAGGTGATGACCTTATCCACAAAGGTTTTTGCCTCGACAACGCTCTCCACCGGTGCCCTGCCGACACCCACGTCCACGGAAAAATCCACCCCGTCCAGGGAGATATTGTCATGACTGTGCTGGCCGTACAGTCCATTATTCAGCAGATCCCAGTCGTGAAGACCTGGCCGGTTATACAGATTGCTGTACAGGCTTGAAAAATACATATCCGTCGGAATCATATTGGTCGATGTGTACCAGACCATGATTTCATCAACCACCGCTTTCGGGCCGTTAACCCTGATCCAGCCGGTGCGAACCGCGCTTCTGACGGAAAATGTCGAATCGGTGGTATGATACCAGCCCGGTGTTGTGGAATCTGATGTGCCGCCGGGATCAAAAGGAATAGCCTCACCAGTCCTGTAATTGGTCAGGTGATCATCCACATGACCGAAATCCCTTTCATCCACATGCATGGCAAGGTAGGTGCCCTTCCACTCCGACTTATTTTTTTTATCAAGTGAGCCCTTTTCAATACGGCCCCAGGCACACCCGCAGACCAGCCGGGGTGGAATAATGCTGACATCCCCGCCAAGCAACAACCATTCCACTCCCCTGGAGGCCACAAAATGTTTAAGGAAATTGCGGATTACCTCCTGCAGGTCACGGGTACCGGCAGTAAATTCCCCGTAACTGCCGTCGACAATGTCCCTTATTCTGGCCACATGGATACGGTATCCTCTTTTTTTCTTATGGGACGCCAGCCTTTTAAATTCCGTCACCAGGTCCCCGGCTGAACCGGTGGTCGTCATGGTCTGATCATCCCATTTATCATTATCCGTCAGTATCAGATAATCCACCCGCCTGGGGACAGGAAGGGGTGGTGCCCCGATTCTTGTTATACGGCCTGGAATATCCACCGGCTCCGGCAGAACCTCCGCCGTTTTTTTCACCTTTTTCAAATGCAGAGGTGTCCTGCGGACCAGGTCAGGATTAACCACCATTTCATGGACAATGGAGTGTTCCCGGTACCTCTGGTGGTAGGTGATCTGCGGCTTGATATAAACATCGTCATCCTGTTCAAGGGAAAGGGTGAGAATGCAGTGTTCTATCATCCGTACTGTGCCGTCACTGTCGTAGCCCAGAGGAAAAACCTCCACCACGGCAACAGGGAAATTACCGATATGCAGCACCTGCCCCATAACACCAATATCACCTTTTGCGGCCATGGCACTTCGATATAATTTTTCGTCAGGCAGAACCTGGTCTGCCCTGTTTTTTTCACGCATGAACGGACTGACAGGAGGTTGAATGCAGGCGACAAATGTCTTGCCCTGGGTTACCGGCAAATCATTGACCACCTTGACCCGCAGTTTCACCGGCCGCATTTTCGGAGGCAGGGCAATTTTTAGCTTTTTTACAGGAAAGGCCGGGGCCCCTGGCAGTCCTTCAATCCGGCACCCCCTGAGGGTAAACTTCGTGCCTGCAATGGTCTCATTCACTGTCAGATCATCTCGTTGAAAAAAAAGATGCTGGGTAATCTTTTTCATAACTGCCCCCCGGTAGAAAGGAACCCCGATACAGGGTCCCAGATAAAAAAGAATGGAAAATGCTGCAAACAGTAATCCATATCTCTTCTATACAACCGGCTTCTTACAAATTTATTACAAATTGTATATATCGATTATTTTTTCTTCCCCCAGTGTCATGTCAACGATGAAATGACGTAATATTGCACCGTAATTTTTTGTGCCAGTCTGGCTGCGGCTTTGAGTGCATAGTTGAACTGTGTGACATATGCCACAGGCGGGATGGCGCGAAAAAGGACAGGCTAAGTACCTCAGAGCAGTGTTGACGGGATACCAGGGCGGAAAACGAAAAAATTATTCTTTACGAAGAAAACAGGCGGGCAAGCAACTTACTGAAATCATTTGACTCAATTCCTGCAAGGCCACATTTTTTCGCGGCGGCAATCATTTCATTATAATATTCTGCAGAAATAGTCCGTCCCAGCTCCGGAAAGTCCCGCGCCATACCGCAGGGACGGTACTGCTCCATGATATTCACATGGCAGTTCAGGGAAACCCGCTCGGCAAGAAAAGCAAAAATCGACTCCGAATCCTCTTTCGCGTCAGGCATCAGGAGATGGCGGACCAGCAGGCCATGTGTCGCCAGTCCCCTGTCATCAAGCTGCAGGTCACCCACCTGGCGCTGCATTTCGATGACAGCCCGCTTTACGATTTCAGGGTAGTCGGCCGCTCCCGTGTAACGCCGGGCCGATTCTGGTGATAAAAACTTAAAATCCGGCATATAGATATCAATAACGCCGTCAAGAAGTTTCAGGGAAGTCATGCTCTCATAGCCGCCGCAATTGTAGACAAGAGGTACACGCAGCCCCCCTTCAACCGCAAGCTGGAGAGCCTGAAGCAGTTGCGGAACAATATGACCGGGAGTAACAAGATTGATATTATGGCAGCCCCGCCCCTGCAGCTCAAGCATGATGGCGGCCAGCTGCTCCGGGCTCACCTCCTCGCATTCTCCTTTAGAACAGTTGCTGATAGAATAATTCTGGCAGAAAACGCAGCGAAGATTACAACCGCAGAAAAAAATCGTGCCGGACCCCTTCTCCCCCACAAGCACCTGCTCCTCACCGAAATGGGGTCCATAGCCGGCCACCTCGACCCGGTCAGCCATACCGCAATATCCTTTTTCTCCGGCCGGCCTGTCCACATAACAGTTGCGCGGACAGAGTGTGCAGCTTCGCAGCACCTCTTTTCCCCTGGCGATTTTAGCCGCCAGTTCACCGGATTCGGCCGCCTGTCTTATCTTTATTACCATTGTCTTTCACCTCCCTGCGAGCAGGTACGGTTCAGAGGTCAAAATGGAACTCATCGCCTTATGGTACCTTGAAAATTAACCCGTGGTCCGTTCCGCAGGATTAATCCGCCTGACTGCGGTTCCCTTTTTCAGCATGAAATCATCAAGAGCACGATAGAGCTGAACGATCAGCTCTTTCCCATAGGCTTCCTCCAGCAATTCATATTGATGCTGAACCAGGGGCACCATTGTTCCGATGAGGCTGCGACCTTTCCGGGTGAGCGACACCGATACCCGTCTCCGGTCGCCCTCTATTTTTTTCTTGCGTACCAGGCCTGTTTCTTCCAATCTTTTCAGGATACCGGCCATGCTGGGACTGAGTATCTGGCAACGTTCACAAATTTCCTTCGGCTCAAGCTCCTCCTCAAACAGTTCCCTCAGAATACGCCATTGCTGCTCGGTCAGGCCATAATAATGAAGAATGGGACGGAAATTTGCGATAACAACCTCCCTAACCTGGGAAAGAAGAAGGGGGAGATTTCTGTTTTTTATTTTTGTTTTCATATGTTCCCGGAAATACCTGCTCAACATTTATGTGAACATCCCTGGCTGGAAATCGTACTGCCGCAGTCGGGATTTTCATCGGCTTTTTGTACCCATTGGGCATAAATACCCATTGGACATAAATACCCATTGGGCATAAATGGCCGACCCGTAAGGTCCGGCCACGTCGGTTTACCTGATAAAACTGATTATAATTATTTTTCACGTCTTGACAAGCTAATATATTAGTGATTATAATGCTAACATATTAGTAAACAAACCAGTCCCAACTCGGAGAATCAACCATGTCTTTATGGAATTACAGCAGAGAAAATGAACCAGCCGGATTTCCTGAAACACTCCTGGCCACCGGCGGCCAGATCTACGGTGTTGTCCTCAACGACAGCCACTCCCTGTCTCTACTGGGAGAACAATTAAAAGCTCCCCCCTACAAAGCCGCGCCCCATCGCCCGGTTATGTATTTGAAACCCCGTAATACAATCAGTGGAAACGGAAGCGTGGTCTCCCTTCCAACCGGTAAAAAAACCGTTGAAGTGGCCGGCGTTCTCGGGGTTGTCATCGGCAGGCCACTGGCACGGCTGTCGGTGGAAAAAGCGTCCCTGTCCATAGCCGCTTATGTCACCGTGGCCGATCTCAGCCTGCCCCACCACAGCTATTTTCGACCGGCCATCCGGGAAAAATGTTTTGACGGTGCCTGTCCCGTGGGCGAACCGGTTGCGGCGGAAAAAATTAAAGATCCGGCCAAGCTGGAGATCTGCACCTTTGTCAACGATGAACGGGTGGGCCACCGGACCCTTAAGGAACTGCACCGTCCGGTGGACCGGCTTCTCGCGGATATCTCGGAATTCATGACCCTGGATCCGGGGGACGTCCTGCTCACCGGAATACGCTACCAGGCTCCTCTCGCAAAGCCGGGAGACAGGATCAAAATCGAAATTGAAGGAGTTGGTTCTCTTCAATTCTCAATAAAAAAGCAGGGTGAGCAGAAGCTGAAAACCGCGGAGAAACAAATATGAAACGGGGCAGAATTTTTATTAACGGTTCAATACAGAGCATCACGGAACAGCAGGGGAAAGTCCGCCTGGCGGACGGCAGACTCCTGGACGAAACAGAGGTCAACTGGCTACCGCCGGTTGAGCCCGGTACCATTTTCGCCCTCGGCCTGAACTATGCGGATCACGCGGCAGAACTTGATTTCAAGGCACCGGAGAATCCGCTGGTCTTCCTGAAAGGGAAAAACAGCCTGACCGGCCACCGCAGTATAACCCGCCGCCCGGATGATGCCGCTTATATGCATTATGAATGTGAACTGGCGGTTATCATCGGCCGGGCCGGAAAACATATCAGCACCGCCGACGCCTACGATTATGTAGCCGGGTACAGCGTGGCCAACGACTATGCCGTCCGGGACTACCTGGAAAACTACTACAGGCCGAATCTGCCGGTAAAAAACCGTGACGGCTGCACCCCGCTCGGTCCCTGGCTGGTGGATGGTGATGATATTGACAACCCCATGTCCCTGGCCCTGAAAACCTTTGTCAACGGCAGGCTGACACAAAAAGGAACAACAGCGGATATGATTTTTGACATTCCCGCCCTCATTGCCTGGCTCTCGGAATTCATGACCCTGAATCCGGGAGATATCATTCTCACCGGCACCCCTGAAGGGCTTGCCGATGTCAAGGCGGGTGATGAAGTCATAACTGAAATTGAGCAGGTTGGCCGCCTGGTCAACACCATTGTCAATGATAAAACCTATTTTTCCCTGGAGCAGACGAGGTAAACCATGATCAAGCATATTATAAACGGCAGGAATGTTGACAGCAGCAAGAGTTTTGAGACTCTGAACCCGGCAACCGGCGAAGTCATTGACACGGTTGCCTCGGGAGGAAAGAAAGAGATAGATGAGGCCGTGGCCGCAGCAGGAGCCGCCTTTCCCGCCTGGGCAGGAAGACCGGCTTCGGAGCGGGCGGATCTGATGCGAAGGCTGGGGAAACTGATCGACCGCCATGTTCCGGAAATCGCCGCCCTTGAGACCAGAGATTCCGGCCAGGTCATCTCCCAGACCGGCAAAGGATTGATCCCCCGCGCCTCCCATAATTTTAATTTCTTTGCCGAAATCTGCACCCACATGGACGGGGAGGCCTACCACACCAGCGATCACCTCAATTTCACAAGTTATGAACCGGTTGGTGTCTGCGGCCTGATCTCCCCCTGGAATGTCCCCTTTATGACCGCCACCTGGAAAGTTGCCCCCTGCCTTGCCCTTGGCAATACCGCAGTTCTGAAGATGTCCGAACTCTCACCGCTGAGTGCCGACCGCCTCGGACAACTGGCCCTGGAAGCCGGTATCCCCCCGGGAGTTCTCAATATTGTCCACGGTTTCGGGGCAACCGCAGGAGACGCCCTGGTCCGCCATCCCGATGTCCGGGCCATCTCCTTTACCGGCAGCACCGAAACCGGCGAACTGATTATCTCCAGGGGCGGTCTGAAAAAATATTCCATGGAACTGGGCGGCAAGTCTCCCTTCATTATTTTTGATGATGCTGACCCGGAACGCTCCCTGGACGCCGCTGTTTTTATGATTTTTTCCGCCAATGGTGAAAGATGCACCGCAGGCTCACGCATCCTGGTGCAGGAATCCATCTATAACACCTTTGTCAATCAATTTGCGGCACGGGCAAAAAACCTGATGGTGGGCGACCCCATGGATGAAAAAACCGTTATCGGCCCCCTGATCAGCCGCGACCACTGGAAAAAGGTGACCGGCTATATCGAACTCGGGCAAAAGGAAGGAGCCCGTCTGGTGGCCGGAGGAACCGTCCCGGAATTCACGGGAAAACTCGCCGGCGGCAACTGGGTGGAAGCCACTGTTTTCGCCGATGTTGACAATTCAATGCGCATTGCCAGGGAAGAAATTTTCGGCCCCGTCGCCTGCCTGATTCCTTTCAGGGATGAAGCCGATGCAATTCGTATCGCCAATGATACCAGCTACGGCCTCTCCTCCTATCTCTGGACCGAAAACAGCACCAGGGCCCTGCGTGTTTCCAGGGCTATCGAGGCGGGCATGGTCTTTGTCAACAGCCAGAACGTCCGCGACCTGCGTCAACCCTTCGGTGGCACCAAGGGTTCCGGAACAGGCAGGGAAGGCGGCCACTGGAGCTTTGAAGTATTTACGGAACCCAAATTCGTCTGCATGTCCTACGGCAGCCACCGCATCCCCTCCTGGGGAAAAGAGGAGGAATAATAATGGGAAAACTAGCATTCGCAGCCAAAATCACACATGTGCCCTCCATGTATCTCTCGGAACTTGACGGCCCCCATAAGGGATGCCGCAAGGCCGCCATCGAGGGCCACGGGGAAATCAGCCGCCGCTGCCGCAGTCTGGGTGTCGACACCATGATCATTCTCGATACCCACTGGCTGGTCAACGCTGGATACCATATCAACTCGGCCCCCCACTTCAAGGGAGTCTACACCAGCAACGAACTGCCGCACTTCATAAAAAACATGGCCTATGAGTATGACGGCAACCCGGAACTCGGAAAACTCCTGGCCGAATCATGCACCGCCGCGGGAGTCAATACCCGGGCCCACGATGATACCACCCTGGCCCTGGAATACGGTTCCCTTGTGCCCATGCGCTACATGAACGGAGACCGCCACTTCAAGGTTGTCTCGGTATCCGCCCAGTGCATGGTCCATAATCATGAGGACAGCGCGGTCGTCGGCCGGGCCATGCGGCAGGCGATAGAAAACGAATACGATGGCACGGTGGCCCTGCTGGCCAGCGGTTCGCTCTCCCACAGGTTCGCCCAGAACGGGGTCTCAGAAGGATATCTGCACAAATGCTGGTCACCTTTCCTTGAAACAATGGACCACCGGGTTGTGCAGATGTGGCAGGAAGGAGACTGGAAAACTTTTACTGAAATGCTGCCGGAATATGCGGAAAAATGCCATGGCGAAGGCTTTATGCACGATACGGCCATCCTCCTCGGAGCCCTTGGCTGGGATAAATACCAGGGCAGAGTGGAAGTGCTGACGCCCTATTTCCCAAGCTCGGGCACAGGTCAGATCAACGCCGTCTTTCCCGTGCTTTAGATCACCTTGAAACCTGGATATCCAGGTTCAGAATATTGGGTTCAGAATAAAAACCGTTCAACAGAGAGAAGATATCATGCCCCATTTTATTGTAGAATACACCGACAACCTGGAAAAGGAGGCGGATTTCCACATCCTGCTCGAAAAGGCAAACGCCATCCTGATAAATCAGAATGGCCTCTTCCCCATTGCAGGAATCCGGTCCCGTGCCATCAAACTTGATAACTACGTGATTGCCGACGGCGAGGAGGATTACGCCTTTGTCCATGGCTCCCTGACCGTGGCCGCCGGACGGTCCGAAGACGACCTGGAGCGGGTGGCTGAAGAGCTCTTTGCCATGATAACGGATCATTTCAGGGAAATATCAAGAAACCGCTACCTGGCGCTCTCCCTCGAGCTAAAAGAATTTTCCCGGCCCACGCTGAAGAAGAGCAATATTCACGAACGGTTTCAGACCTGAATCCGGCACAGCCGGACTCGATGCCCCAGCCTCAAAAAACCAACATCAGGATAAACAATATGATAGATCAGAAAACGGCGAAGGAACTGGCACGAAAACTCAATGAAGCGGAAAAAACAGGCGTCCAGATCTCCCAGATATCGTTGCAGTTTCCGGAGATGAGCATCGGTGACGCCTACACCATTCAACATGAATGGATCAAGATTAAACTCGATGAAGGTCATGTGATAAAAGGGCACAAGATCGGTCTCACCTCCCGTGCCATGCAGCAGTCATCACAGATCGACGAACCGGACTACGGCACCCTGCTGGACTCCATGTTTTTTGCTGATGGTTCGGAAATCGAGATCAGCCGTTTTATTGACCCCATGGTTGAAGTTGAACTGGCCTTTGTGCTTGGCAGGAAACTGGAAGGTAAAAATGTGACAATCTTTGAGGTGCTTGAGGCCACCGACTTCATGACTCCTGCTCTTGAGATCATCGATGCCCGCATACACCGCATTGACCCGGAAAGCGGCAGGCCGCGCAAGGTAATGGACACCATTTCGGACAATGCCGCCAATGCGGGCATCATCACCGGCGGCCGCCCCTTTCGTCCGGCGGACGTGGACCTTCGCTGGGCGGGCGCCCTGCTCTACCGCAATGCGGTGATCGAGGAAACAGGCCTGGCCGCGGGGGTACTGAACCACCCGGCCAACGGCATCTGCTGGCTCTGCAAACGGTTTGCCCCCCACGGTATCGCCCTGGAACCCGGCCAGATCATCCTGGGCGGCTCTTTTACCCGCCCCGTTCGTGCCGCCGCCGGTGACACCTTCCATGCCGATTATGGCCCGCTTGGCGGCATATCCTGTCGCTTTGTCTAAACCGGCATGGCCGGACCCTATGGCTCGGCCATTTATGCCCAATGGGTACAAAAAGCCAATGAAAATTCCGACTGCGGCAATAAAACCTTCAGCCGAAGGTTTTCTGGGAAAACCGACCCCGAACCAGGAAGGAAGAAAAAATGAAATTAAAGACAAACCCGTTCAAAAAGGCCCTGAAAAACAGTGAAGTCCTGTATGGATTCTGGCTGGGACTGGCCAGTGGTTACAGTGCCGAAATCTGTGCAGGCGCCGGTTTTGACTGGCTGCTGATAGATGGGGAACATGCTCCCAATACCCTGGACACCATCCTCCACCAACTCCAGGTGGTGGCAGGATCCCCCGCCGAAGCCGTGGTCCGTCCCGTGGAGGGAACCAACGCCAACATCAAACAACTGCTGGATATCGGTGCAGAAAACCTGCTGATCCCCATGATCGAATCGGCGGAACAGGCCAAAGCCATGGTCGCCGCCTGCCGTTATCCTCCCCGGGGTGTCCGGGGTGTCGGTACGGCCCTTGCGAGAGCCGCCGACTGGAACAGGACAACAGACTACCTGCAAAGGGCAGATGATGAAATCTGCCTGCTGCTCCAGGTGGAATCCCAAAAAGGACTGGACGCCCTGGACGATATCCTTGCAATCGAAGGTGTTGACGGTGTCTTTATCGGTCCCGCCGATCTTGCGGCTGACCTGGGTTATCTCGGCCGGCCGGGTCACCCGGAGGTAAAAAAAGTCATCTCCGGAGCACTGGCCAGGATCCGGGCGGCGGACAAGGCTCCGGGTATCCTCGCGACCGACCAGTCCCTTGCGGAACACTATAAAAACTGTGGCGCCCAGTTTATCGCCGTCGGCGTGGACACCATCCTGCTGGCAAACGCGACGGCTTCACTGGCAGCGCGTTTTAAAAATGACGACAGGACACCGGCTCCGCCCTCAAACGGTGCCTACTGACAACCTCTTTTTCAGGAGTCTCCCATGCTGAATCTTTCCGACCCCCACCTGCTGCGGTCCCGATGCTATATTGACGGCTGCTGGATCAGTGCCGATTCCGGCAGAACCATGGATGTCCATAACCCTGCCGATCTTTCAACCATCACCACTGTCCCCCGCTGCTCCATAAGAGAAACAGAACGGGCCATAGAGGCCGCCTCTGCCGCCTGGCCCGCCTGGAAAAAGAAGAGTGGAGCACAACGCTCCGATATCCTCCTGCACTGGTATACTCTTATCCTGGAGCACCAGGATGACCTGGCCCTGATCATGACCTCGGAACAGGGAAAACCCCTGGCTGAGGCCCGTGGTGAAATCACCTATGCGGCCTCCTTTATAAAATGGTTTGCCGAAGAAGGCAAAAGAACATACGGGGATGTTATCCCCTCTCCCCAGCCGGAGCGAAAAATCATTATTCTGCGTGAACCGATCGGGGTATGCGCCGCCATAACACCATGGAATTTCCCTTCCGCCATGATCACAAGAAAAGCCGGACCGGCCCTGGCTGCAGGCTGCACCATGGTGCTCAAACCGGCAAGCCAGACTCCCCTGTCGGCCTTCGCTCTGGCCGAACTGGGAGAAAGAGCAGGACTTCCCCCCGGCGTGTTCAACGTGGTCACGGGAAGTGCCTCCAAAATCGGCCCGGTGCTGACAGCCCATGCCGATGTGAGAAAACTGAGTTTTACCGGCTCGACCGCTGTCGGCAGACTGCTCATGCGCCAGTGCGCGGATACCCTGAAGAAAATCTCCCTGGAACTGGGTGGCAATGCTCCCTTTATCGTCTTCGACGATGCCGATCTGGACAGGGCCGTCGAGGGTGCCCTGATCTCCAAGTACCGCAACGCGGGCCAGACCTGCGTCTGCACCAACCGCTTCCTTGTCCAGGACAGTATTTATGAAACCTTCGCGGCAAAACTGGGCCGAGCGGTTGCGGATCTGCGCCTCGGAAATGGTCTGGAAGATGGCGTGCAGCAGGGACCGCTTATTGATATGGCGGCCCTCTCCAAGGTTGAGGAGCTGGTCGCCGAGGCCGTTTCCCTGGGAGCAAAAGTGGTCAGTGGCGGCAGACGCCATGAGCTGGGGGGAACCTATTTCACGCCCACCATCCTTACCGATGTCACCCCGGCCATGCGTATCGCCAGGGAAGAGATCTTCGGCCCGGTCGCCCCGCTGTTCAGATTCAAAACCGAAGAAGAGGCCATCGCCATGGCCAATGATACCGAATTCGGCCTCGCGTCCTATTTTTATG
>NZ_JBPLBA010000235.1:0-10423 GCF_054039375.1 Desulfomarina sp.
GCGACCGGCGGGGGACTTGTAAAAATATCAAACCTTTCTCTCAGCGGTGTCTGCTTTCTGGTTCGCGGAATACACAACATCAAGACAGGACAGAAAGGTACATTAAACTTCACGCTCGACAACCGGAAGCAGACGGTACTTTTTAAAAATGTGATCATCCGTTCGGTCAATAAAGGTAGGATCGGTTGTGAATTCATCGAGGATCAGGCATTTGAAAAAGAGCTGGGATTCTACCTTCGTCCCTGACAACTTACCTTATCCCTACAACCTTACCTATCAGTGTTTCAGCCTTGACCAGAAAGGGTCTTAATGTCTCGGGTTCATAACAGCTTACCATCAGTTCGTTTTTTCCCTGCAGTCGATCAGTAACAGTTCTGTCCTGAAGAAGATCAACCTTGTTATACAGTTTCAGGCAGGGAATGGAACCCAGCTCCAGCTTTTCCAGAAGGTTTTCAACCACCTGCACCTGGTCCTGGTAAAGGGGATTTGAGACATCAATAACATGAACAAGGAGATCCGCTTCCTGCAGTTCTTCCAGGGTAGCCATAAACGCTTTGAGCAGTTCCGCGGGCAAATCCCTGATAAATCCCACAGTATCTGTTATGATAACCTCCATTTCCTTTGGAAAACGCAACCTGCGGCTGGTGGGGTCCAGAGTTGCAAAAAGTTTGTTCTCGGCAACTATGGAACTGTTGGTGAGAGTATTGAGCAGTGTTGATTTGCCGGCATTGGTATAACCGACCAGGGAGATGACCGGCAGATCCCTCTTTCTTCTCTTTGCCCGTCTCCGATATCGCTCACGGCTGACATTTTTCAATTCCTTTGCCAGCCTGGCAAGCCTGTCATTGATCCTGCGGCGATCAATCTCAAGTTTTGTTTCTCCCGGCCCTCTGGCACCGATTCCACCTGTCAGCCGGGAAAGAGAGTCATCCCTTGAAGAAAGCCTGGGCAGCATATATTTCAACTGGGCCATCTCCACCTGGAGTTTTCCTTCCCTGCTCATGGCCCTGTGAGCAAAGATATCAAGGATGAGCTGAGTCCGGTCAATAACACGCAACTCGGTAAATTCAGTAATGGATCGAATCTGTGACGGATTCAGCTCCTGATTAAAGATAAGCAGATTCGCGTCAAGCTGCAGCGCCCTTATCATGATTTCCGCCAATTTTCCCTTTCCCAGAATAAGACGTGGATTGACCTTTCGCCTGCGCTGCAGGACCATGTCGAGTACTTTCACATCATCAGACCGGCTCAATTCGGCGAGTTCCGACAGAGACTCCTCCGCCCGCATTCGTGACTCGGTACTGACGCTGATCAAAATCGCCCTGTCCTCCTTACTGTCAACCCTCCTGGCCCTGTGCTGTGCGGCAAAATCCCGCTCCACCGCCAGAATCAGTTCTTCAGCCGATTCAACCTGGTTGGCCGGATGGACCGGATCAAGGAATATCCAGTTCCTGCCATCTTTTGCGGCGGGAAGCAGATGAGCCGTATGGAGCTGTTCAGGAAGACCGTCTTCACTCATTTTCAACACTGATAGAAGATCAAGCCTGAGAAAGAGCAGATCCATCAGATCTTCATCACTGATATCTTCCCCGGCCAGGTGGGTATGGACAAGCCTCAGCCCTTTCAGTCTCCCCCCTGAAGAACGCACGTGGCCGAGCTGTGGGATCACAATCCGGGAATAATCACCTACGATTATGGATTCCACCTTGCCGGACCGATGGACAAGTATCCCTATCTGTCTGTTGATTTCCATGGACAGCCGGCAGATATTTCGTGCCATTTCCGGATTGATAATTTTGTCCCGTTGAACCCTCCTGGTTCCGAGGCGTTCAAGGGATTTGAGCTGGTGCTTTTTCAGACCAGAAATATTTCCTGTTACAATAGTGATACCGTCACCCCTGCCTATTTTTTCTCACCTGTTGTACGGCTGCAGACTGTCCTGGCCGAATACGATTTCCATACCCTGTCTTCATAGGAATCATGACAGACTACGCATCTCCCCACACGAAGAATGGCCTTTAACTCGGCCCCGTTGAAGGGCCGCAGTTCCGGCCGGGAGCTGTTCTGCAGGGGCACTCCGTCAATAGTGACATAACCATCAAGGGGAACGGTTTGACCACTGTCGGTCATCACTCCCCGGCCAAGCGGTTCAAAGACCAGTTTCCCATTCCTCTCGGATAATGTGCCCTCCCCCAGGCCCAGGGTCTTGGTGGAACCATGACAATCGATACACTCTCTTCCCTTTGCCTGTGTTGTATGAGGATTGATCGCCGCCATGGTCAAGCGGTTGAAGCTTTTTTCAAGTTTACCTTTGCTGTCCAGTACAGTGACAATGTCCTGGCATCCTGGAGTAACCACAACAACTTCATCATTCCACACCCCGAGCATCGGTTTTTCATAACGGATATAGGACCTGCCCTCTTCCCACCAGCCGGCTGTCTCTTTCAGGGTCAGTTTATCCAGGTGCTTTTCGGCCGCATCCCGTTTCACATGACAGCCATAACACTGGGCAACCCAGCTTGAATGACAGGCCTCACAGGAAACCCGTTTATGGGCAGGGAAATCGCATACTCCTTTTTTAATCGGGTTCAATGGAAATTTCTTCTCCTCGACCTTTCCCCGGAGAATCCAGCCATTCTTTTCTCTGGTAACATTATTCAGTCGGTTATTTTTTCTGGTAAGACCGGGTTCAGCCGAATGACATGTTTCACAGGAAATTTCCAACTGGTCCTCATAATGGGCATAACTTGTACCGTCCCCCATAATTTCATTTCTGGTGTGGCAGTCGATACACTCCATCCCTCTGCTGTGATGAATATCATCGCTCAGTTCAAGATAAAACCTGGCCCCGGGAAGCTGTTTTGAACTTACTGTACCTTTTGCATAAGGAGTTCCATACCCTTCCGATTCAAAAATCCCCATGTAAGAGATACCAATTCTGCCGGAACGGTTATGACAACGCACGCAGTTGGAACTTTTAACCTTTCTGGTAATAAATGGATGAATTTTCTTTTTTTCCGATTCATCGTCATCGGACATGGTGACAGACATTCCTTTCTCTCCGGGAATCGAATAGTGGCAGGCTGAACATCCCCCGCCTTTCTGCCTGAAAAATTCGGCAGCACCAACCATATCATTTTTCTGTTTCCAGAGGTGGCAGGTGGCACAGAGCTTACTGAAATAATCAATGGCAAGACTGTTTTTTTTCTCCTGCAACAGTTCTTCGACACTGAGTTCCGTATCCTGGCTTTTACTCTCTCCCCAGTAATAGAGGAGAGTTCCGAGAATACCCCTGTTGGTTGCCATGAGGGATTTTTTTACCTTGTGGACATCTTTTGGATGGCACCCTTCGGTCGAACAGGTTCTCTCCACATGGCGGAGATCACCCGGATTCAATACCATATTCCTGTGGGCCGCTTCTTCCGTAATGGCCAGAGGATTGCCAAGATGACAACTGCTGCAACCGATAACCTTTGGATCATGGGCGGGATCAAGTTTTTCATCCCTGTGACAGGTGATACACATGTCAACCATGCCGGAACTGGTGATTCCCAGCTTTTCCGGACGTTTCAGTACCGCCTCACTGTAAATCAGCCAGACAAAAGCTCCGACCGCAAAAACGGCTGAAAGCCAGGGCAATACACGCTTTTTATTTTCCACCATATTGCCGCAACCAGTCATTGCTGAAAATTCTGAACATTTGGAAACCTGCGGCCATAACCGAAGGCCTTGCTGGTCACCTTAAGTCCCATGGGCGCCTGCTTACGCTTGTATTCATTTATGCGTACCCTGCGCAGAACGTCCCTGACAACATCCCTGTCAAAACCCCTTGCTGTTATTTCATCAAGTCCTTTCCCCCCTTCCAGATGCAACTCAAGGATCCTGTCAAGTATTTCATAGCTTGGCAGATCATCCTGATCACATTGATCGGGTTTCAGTTCAGCGGTGGGCGGTTTTGTAATAATACGGGGAGGAATACGGATCTCTTCCCTGTTGATATAGTCTGCAAGTTCATAAACGAGCTGTTTCGGGACGTCGGAAATAACCGCCAGTCCACCACTCATATCACCGTAAAGGGTGCAGTAGCCGACGGCCATTTCACTTTTGTTGCCCGTGGTCAGCAGCAGATGATTAAACTTGTTTGACAGGGCCATAAGCAGGTTTCCCCTGATACGTGCCTGGAGATTCTGTTCCGTAACATCCTCCCCGAGGCCAGCAAACAGAGGTGACAGGTTTTTTTTAAACGTTGTAAACAACTCATCAATTGGAATTTTCTCAAAACCACAGCCGAGGTTGGCCCCAAGTTCAAGGGCATCTTCCAGGGATTCATCAGAACTGTACAGGGACGGCATGGCCACGCCAAGCACATTTTCCGGTCCCAGGGCATCTGCCGCGATGACAGCGGTAACCGCCGAATCGATTCCACCGGACAACCCCAGGACCACCGAAGAAAAACCGCACTTTTTCACATAATCCCTCACCCCGAGGACCAGTGCATCGTATACCGACGGGACTGATTCCATTTCCGCGGGTTCATGCATCTCACCCGTCCAGCCGGAACTGTCAATAACAATCATATCTTCCCTGAAGCCGGCAGCCTGGGCGACAGTCCGGCCCCCGGAGTCCAGCACATGGCTGCGTCCGTCAAAGATAAGAGAATCCTGACCGCCCACCTGGTTACAGTAGATAAAGGGAATATTGTGATCACGACAAATTTCGGCAAACAGTGTCTTTCTTAATTTTTCCTTGTCCCGCTGAAAGGGAGAGGCAGAAATATTGATAACTCCATCCACATGACCGCCAGAGACAATATCATCCACCGGTCTGATGGAATAATCCCGAACCTCATGGTGCCAGACATCCTCGCAGACCGTCACACAGAAGCGATGGTCATGGACTTCATAGATATCGGACACCGGTCCCGGTTCAAAATACCTGGTTTCATCAAAGACATCATAGGAGGGCAGAAGACGTTTTCTGGCCCGAAAAATAATTCTGTTATTGCGAAGAACAACAGCCGAATTGTACAGCGGTTTTCCCCGTCCATCTCCCCGCCTTTCAACACAGCCAAGCATGACATCAGGTTCGGGCGGCAGTTCCCTGACAAGACGTTGCAGGGCCTGATCATAGCTTTGCAGAAAAACCTCACGTTCAAGCAGATCCTGGGGTGGATAACCCGACACTGCAAGTTCGGGAAAAACAACAAGAGAGCAGTTTTTCTCTCTGGCGGAATCAACCCATTTTCTTATTTTTTCACAGTTGCCGGAAAAATCTCCGATAACCGGATTTATCTGAACAATACCGATTTTCACTCTCTTCTCCATTGAGGACAGGATTCTGAATGTAACTGGTCACAGGGATAGCAACTCTGTGAGCAATTACTTCTGAATGGCACCCTTACAGCCTTCCTATTTACCTTTTTTGGTTCTTTTTTTCCGCTGATATTTTCGCACAGCGCGATTATGTTCCCGCAGAGTCCTGGAAAAAGAGTGGGTGCCGTCATTTTTCGAGACAAAATAGAGATAGTTATTTTCAACAGGCCGCAACACCGCCAGCAGCGATTCCCGGCCGGGATTGCAGATAGGCCCGGCGGGCAGGCCGGATATTATATACGTATTATAAGGCGAGGACGTTCGGAGATGGGTCCGGGTGATAGGTCCGGAATAGCCAATGTTTCGATAAGGATAGATCACGGTGGGATCGGACTGCAGACGCATCCCCCTTTTAAGCCTGTTGAGGAAAAGGCCGGCAATAAGCGGGCGCTCCCCCGGGTCTCCCGTTTCCATTTCAATGATTGAGGCAAGAATAACCACCTCTCTTCTGGAAAAAGGGATTCTGGTATTTTCCAGACCTGTCAGTTCCTGCCAGACATACCGAAAACGCCTGACCATCATTGTGATGATTTTTTCTGCCCCCTTCATTTCCAGGGTGAGCATATAAGTATCCGGATAAAGATATCCCTCAAGACTGTCGATACCTTTTAACCCAAGAGATTCGATCAATCTGCCGTCAGTAACATGGGTCATAAAGGATTTCGCATCACACCAGCCCCGCACAGCAAAAATTTCTCCAATTTCCTTTGCCCGCAACCCTTCCCGGATGGTTACCGGATGCTGAACCTGTCTTGCCTTGAGCAGCTCCTCCAGCAATTTTCCCGGAGTTCTTCCCGTTACCAGCTGAAACTCTCCAGCCCGGATATGGGCTGTATGTCCGGACAGTTTGACCAGCAGGGGAAAGCGGATATCATCCCGTATCAAGCCTTTTTCCCCTAATATACTGCTTATTTCCCTGACGGATGTCCCGGAAGGAATGTTCACCACCACTTTCCGGCCCGCAGGCACTGGACCCTTTCCAACCAGGTAGGCAGCAAACCAGACAAAGAGCACCAATCCGACAAGAAACAGAAAAAGGGCTGCCCCCAGGGCAACCCTTTTTCCATTAGATCTTTTTCCATCCAACTGTTCTTTATCGTCAGTCACAATACCGTAACTCCTCACAGGGGGTTAGCAACTATGTGATAGTTTTATTTTTCTTCTTGCCGCTACTTCTCTTCTTTCGCCCGGTTTTGTTGTTAAATGCAATTTTCACCACCTGATCCATATCCTTCACCGGGTAAAAATCCATCTTCTTTCTGATATCTTCCGGAATCTCCACCAGGTCTTTTTTATTCTGCTCGGGAATAATCACCCTGGTGATTCCGGCACGCAGCGCAGCCAGTGCCTTTTCCTTCAGACCACCTATGGGCAGAACACGTCCGCGCAGGGTCACTTCCCCGGTCATGGCCAGTTTTCCTATAACCTTCTTTTTAACAATGGCCGAGTAAAGTGCTGTAGCCATGGTTATTCCCGCCGACGGCCCATCCTTTGGAATGGCTCCTGCAGGAACATGGATATGGATATCTATTGTATCAAAATAGCCCTCCTTCACTCCCAGCTCCCGAAAACGGCTCCTGCAATAGGTCAGGGCTGCCTGGGCGGATTCCTTCATGACATCCCCGAGTTGTCCTGTCAGGATCAGTTTGCCTTTGCCGGGCATCAGATTAACTTCTATCTGTAATATCTCCCCTCCGACCTCGGTCCAGGCAAGACCGGTCACAAGACCGGGCTGCTCAAGCCGCTGCAGTTCCGATTCGGGTATGGTTTTCGGAGGACCGAGATATTTTTCAATATTCCGCCTGCTGACAGTATATGGTCCCCTTCCTCCTTCAGCTATTTTACGGGCGATTTTCCGACAGATTTTACCGATTTCCCGCTCCAGATTTCTCAATCCTGCCTCATAGGTATAATGTGTGGCAATATACTCAATCGTCTCATCCTTGATACGGATCTGTGAGGGACGAACACCATTTTCCTTCACCTGTCGCGGCAGGAGATAGCGACGGGCAATCACAACCTTTTCCTCAAGGGTGTAACCGGACAGACGAATAACCTCCATCCTGTCCAGTAACGGCCTTGGAATAGTGTCACTCATATTGGCTGTGGTGATAAACATCACCCTGGACAGGTTGATTGGCAGATTCATATAATGATCAGTAAACTCAAAATTCTGCTCAGGGTCGAGAACTTCCAGCAGTGCCGAAGACGGGTCACCCCTGTAGTCCGCGCCGATCTTATCCACCTCGTCCATCATAAAAACAGGATTATTGGCTCCCGTAGTCTTCAGCCCCTGGACAATTCTTCCGGGCATGGCACCAATATAGGTGCGCCTGTGACCACGGATTTCCGCCTCATCCCGCATCCCACCCAGAGAGAGCCTGTAAAATTTTCTTCCCATTGCCCTGGCAATGGACTGGCCGAGGGAAGTTTTACCGACCCCCGGGGGGCCGACAAAACAGAGAATGGGACCTTTAGTTGATTTGTTGAGCTTTCTCACGGCCAGGAACTCAAGAATCCTCTCCTTCACCTTGTCCAGGCCGAAATGGTCTTCGTCAAGAATTTCTTTTGCCCGTTTCAGATCAAGATGATCTTTGGTCCCCTTCTTCCAGGGCACATCAAGGATCCAGTCGATATAGGTTCGGATAATGGTCGCTTCAGAGGAATCCGGATGCATCATGGCCATTCGGTTCAGCTGTTTTTTTGCCTCCTTGCGGACCGGTTTCGGCATTTTTGTTTTTTTCAGCCTGCGGGAAAGCTCATCAATTTCCTGACCGTAATCATCGGTGTCTCCCAGCTCCTTCTGCAGGGCATGGATCTGCTCCCGGAGAAAATATTCACGCTGGGACTTGCTCATCTCCTCTTTGGCATCGTTCTGAATCTTTGCCTGCACAGTGGAAACTTCCAGTTCCTTTGCCAGCAGTTCATTGACAAGCTGCAACCGGGCTACGGGATCAGTCTCCTCAAGAATTTTCTGAGATTCCGGAATTTTCAGACGCAGATTGGAACCGACAAGATCGGCAAGCCGGCCGGGATCTTCAATATTGTTAATAATCATCATGAGATCGGCGGAAAGAATTCCCCGAAGCGACATGATTTTCTCCGTCTGCTCCCGTACTGTCCGCATCAGGGCTTCCACCTCAACACTCACATCCCCTTTCATAGGCTGGTCTTCTATAACTTCCACCGCCACCTGGTAGGAGGGGTCCGTACGGAGAAACTCCTTTATTCTTGCCTTGGACATAGCCTGCACAAGAACCTTCAACCGGCCGTCGGGCAACTTCAGCGTCCGCATAACCATACAGACCATCCCGACCTCATAGAGATCTTTTTCCGTTGGATTATCCTTTGTCGCATCTTTCTGGGTGACCAGCATCAACAGTTTATTGGATGCAAGCGCCTCGTTGACAGCCTCAACGGAACCCGGCCGTCCTACAAACAGGGGAATAATCATATAATTGAAAACGACCACATCCCGAACAGCCATCATAGGCAGAACTTCGGGTATTTCCATATCTTCATTATTGGAAAAATCGTCCATACCTATACTCAATGAATCATTAAATTCCACAAAAACCTCCTGGCGAGATTACTTATCAGGTAAATCGGGAGCAATTTGACGCCCGTTTACTTATCAGAAATCTTCCCTATTTTCAAATATATATAGATTATTCACGTACATGCTTCTCAAATCCGGAGAAATTCTAAACATCGCTCAACGGGAAGTCAAGCACAGATCGTTTTCTCTTGATATCCTGCCCATTTTCTCTCATAGTATCATCTTACTGAATATTTTTTAACCGAAATCCTGCACTTAAAAAATGAAATTCTGACCGGCGGGACTGGCAATTTCTCCCACCCCATGGTCCCACAGGTCCCAAGCCTGGCTGGTGCAGGATTCAACTTTGAGAAAACGTTTTTTCCGGAGAGATATCATGCTGACTATAAGGTCTTTTTTTGACCTGTCCGATTTCCCGCACGGCCATCTGTTTTCAGGCGATGACCCGGTGTGGACCCCTTTAAACAATCTGAAAAATTATATGGACAGCTACCCCTATCCAAAGGAGCAGCTTTCGCCAGGTAACAGTCCCTGCAGGGAACATATCATTATTTATGAAGGAGAAGTCATTAAAGACAGCGCCTGCAAAATAGTTTTCGGAGACACCACCAAGGGAAAACTGCGTGTCGAAAAAAATGGAAAAATCCTCGATGGCGCTTCAGTAATCATGGCTGGAGCCGTTCTCATGGGAGAGCAGATAGCAATAGGAAGTGGTGTCCTTGTGGAGAGCGGCGCCATGATAAAATCCCCCGCAATCGTCGGTGACATGACGGAAATCCGCCAGGGAGCCTATCTTCGTGGTTATGTTCTGTCTGGAAATCGTTGTGTTCTCGGCCATACAACGGAAATAAAACACTCTGTTTTTCTCAACGACGCAAAAGCCGGGCATTTCGCCTACCTCGGTGATTCCATCCTCGGCAACAACGTCAATCTCGGTGCCGGAACAAAATTTGCCAACCTCAGGTTTTTACCCGGCAATGTGACCATTTTCTACAAGGGGGAAAAGATCGATACAGGCAGAAGAAAATTCGGCGCAATTCTTGGTGATAATGCCCAGACAGGATGCAATTCTGTAACCAGTCCAGGAACCCTCATGGGTAAAGAGACTATTCTGCTGCCCAATGCCACTGCCAGAGGGGGCTATCACCCTGAAAAATCAATACTGCGTTAAGATAATGTCTGAACTCCTGAATCTTTAAAAGCCGAATCACTCGCTCCCCCTCAAAGCATTCGCAGGAGGCGCGCACTTTTCTCTCTACCTCAGAAGTTAAAAAAAACTGATTTCGAACATTTTCCGTAACTACTCACAGTGGTAGCAATTATATGATTTTATTACCTCTGAACTGTAATTGCTCACAGGTGCCTCAGATTTTTGCAGGCTCTTTTGTTCGCTATAGCCTACCTTCCATGAGAAGGCTAGTTGTCAAGATAATGTTCGACGTGGCGAACCATTTTTTCTACCTCCCCGTAACGTCACGCTTCCATTCGCATT
>NZ_JBPLBA010000236.1:0-2774 GCF_054039375.1 Desulfomarina sp.
ATAGAAGTGGAAAACCTGCCGGGATTTTATTGTCCGTACAGGCGGGAAAATTTCGGATAGAAGTGGGCGAGAATTTCAATGAGACTATTCTGAAAAAACTTATAGTTGCTCTGGAGCAGCTCTAATGTGATCAGCGACAATTATAATTCCCGCCTGACGACAATTATTTTTCCCGGATAATTGTCAAAAGATTATTTCTGTTCTCTTGAAGGAGGAACAGAAATGATCACAGATTTTCAGGTGAAGAAATTGAAAAAGTTTTTGAGTCAAGGCAAAACGCTGGAGGTATCCGCGTCCAGATCCGGGATGGATGAGAAGACAGCCAGGAAATACAGGAAGCTTGATCAATTACCCAGTGAGATAAGGGCAGGCCGTCATCGACATTGGCGTACACGTAATGATCCATTTAAAGAGGTGTTGGAGGAGGTAAAGCCATTTTTTGAGCTCAATGACGGACTGGAGGCCAAGACCCTGTTTGAGTATTTACAGCGAAAATACCCGGGCCGATTCAGTGATGGCCAATTGCGAACCTTTCAGCGACGTGTCAAGTACTGGCGGGCTGTTGAAGGGTCGGGCCGGGAGGTATATTTTCCGCAAAAACACCATCCGGGCAAGCTGAGCCAGTCAGACTTTACCCATATGACGGATCTGGGTGTAACCATTACCGGAATCCCGTTTGAGCATCTGGTCTATCATTTTGTTCTGACCTGGTCCAACTGGGAAAGTTGCAAAATATGTATTTCGGAGAGTTTTGAGAGTCTCAGCGAAGGGTTGCAGCACAGCCTGTGGCAACTTGGAGGTGTTCCCCATGAACACCAGACAGACAGGCTGTCGGCCGCAGTTAATAAGCCGGCTAATCCCGAGGAATTCACCCGCAGGTACCAGGGGCTTCTGGATCACTATAAACTTATCGGCCGGCGAACAAATCCTGCCAGTCCCAATGAGAACGGAGATATCGAGCAACGTCATTATCGCTTCAAAAAAGCAGTGGACCAGGCCTTGATGCTGCGAGGCAGCCGTGATTTTAACAGTCAACGGGAATATGAAAATTTTCTGGATGATTTGTTAACCCAACTCAACAAGGGACGTCAGGCACGGTTTGCAGAGGAACGGAAACTGCTGAAGCCTTTACCGGGGAAAAAGCTGGAGGCCTGCAGTCGTTTTGATGTCCGGGTAGGGCCTGGCAGCACGATCAGGATCAAGCATAATGTCTATTCCGTTCACAGCCGACTGATCAAAGAGCGGGTTACAGTGCGCCTGTACGCAGATCATCTGCAGGTATGGTATGGTCAAAAATGTGTGGAGACGATCCCGCGTTTACACGGCAGCAGAAAACATTGTATCCAGTATCGCCATATAATCGACTGGCTGATCCGTAAGCCCGGAGCCTTTGAGAATTATCGGTACCGGAGTGATCTCTTTCCGACTAGCAGGTTTCGGATGGCATACGACGAACTGTCTGGCCGCCATGCCCCGGTAAAAGCAGCCAGGGAATATTTACGAATACTGGAGTTGGCAGCCCGCGCAAATGAAGCAGGAGTAGACAACAGTCTGCGATACTTGATTGAGCATGGGCGGCAGATCAGCGCTGATGTTGTAGAAACGACATTTTGTTCCGGGAAAGAGCCTGAACAAGTGACAGATGTGGCAATACAAAAAGTTTGTCTGGATGGTTACGACCAGCTGCTTGGCAATATGGAGGCTGTGGTATGAATCAGACCAAACTTGATGGCAGCCTGAAGAAGCTGTACCTGTCCACGATCAGGGCCTGTTACCGTGAAGAAGCAGATATTGCCCGGCAGGAATCACTGAGCTATGAACACTATTTGCAGGAACTGATTATCCGTGAATGCGAGGAACGACGCAGGAAACGCATCGACAGATACTTGCGGGAATCCAGGTTGCCCCTGGAAAAAAACATGGCATCTTTTGAGCGCTCACGGCTTCCAGCCAGGATCAACGCGGTTGTGAACACATTACTGGATGGTTCCTTTCTTTCGCGATGTGAAAATGTCCTCGCCTTTGGGAATCCCGGCAGCGGAAAAACTCATCTGCTCTGCGCTATTGCTCAGGAATTGATCAGGCAGGATAAACGTATCTTTTTTACTTCCTGCAGCATGCTTGTTCAGGAGATGCTCGTTGCTAAACGGGAGCTGGAATTACCCAAAATACTAAAGAAATTGTCCAGATATGACGCTTTGCTGATTGATGATATCGGCTATGTCCAGCAGAGTCGCGAAGAGATGGAAGTACTCTTTACCTTACTTGCCCATTGCTACGAACGCTCCAGTTTGATGATCACAAGCAACCTGCCGTTTTCACAATGGGAGAAAATATTTAAAGATCCAATGACCACTGCCGCGGCCATAGATAGGTTGGTTCATCACAGTGTCATTCTTGAAGTAAATGTTGAAAGTTATCGACTTGAAAGAGCAAAGAAACGAAAAGAAAACGGGTAACCTCCCGTTCCGGTCGGTTACGGAAGGGGGCCAGCCCCCATACCCCCGAGGTTTACCGCATTATGGCCAAATGAATGGAGAAAAAAACCCGATTATTTTCATAACCGGGTCTCCATTCACTCGGCACCAATCACGGCGCTCGGGTCGCTCCTCAGCGTTGCCCTATCCTCCAGATTGGTGTTTTCAGAATATTGATGCTGAGATAAGAAAGCAAGATGAAAATAAAAAATATGCAGTATAAGTTCTTTTAAATTTAGGGGTTGAGCCGGGAATTATAATTGTCGCTGACCGGGAAAAATAATTGTCGTTGATCAA
>NZ_JBPLBA010000237.1:0-13642 GCF_054039375.1 Desulfomarina sp.
TGGGCACCTGTCACTCCACGCCTGGCAACACAGTAAATAAAACCTGCCCCGTATCTGTCCAGCTCAGCCATTCTGTTATCTGTTGAGGCAGGAGTGAAGATCAGGATCGGAGCGATGTGGAATTTGCGGGCGTATTCGAAAAAATCCGGGCTCATTTCCGGAGGGAGATCGGGAATGATCAGCCCCTTTATCCCTGCTGCTGCGGCCGTTTCAAAGAATTGTTTTTCCCCGTAATTAAAAATGATGTTGTAATAGGTCATATAGAGAAAAGGAATGTCGTATAGTTGAGCCATTTCTTTGCCAAAATCCAGACATTTTTTCACATTGGTTCCACGGGCCAGGCTGTCCTGGTTGGCCTTGAGAATCACCGGGCCATCCGCCATCGGTTCGGAAAACGGGATCTGCATTTCAATGCAGTCAACTCCGTTTTCTACCATTTGGGCGATCACTTCCCTGTTCACTTCAAACGAGGGATAACCGAGAACAATATGGGTCATCAACAGGATTTCTTTTTCTTTTTTACGACTACGAAGTATTTTCTCAAGACTCATATCCCCTCCATTATGAGTTTGTTTTATAGTGTTCAGCCCGCTCAATAATAAATTTTTTCCACGAGGGGTCATCAAAGGCATCGGCAATGGTAAAAATATCCTTATCACCGCGGCCCGACTGATTAATAATAATGGCCTCACCTCCGGGAAGTGAGCCGGCTTCTTTAAAGGCCTGGACAAAGCCGTGGGCAGATTCGAGTGCGGGTATTATACCTTCGAGTTTCATGGTCAGATCGAGGGCCTCCATAACCTCCCTGTCTGTTGCTGCCTCAAAACGAACTTTCTTCCGCTCCCAGAGATCGGACAGAATGGGGCTGACCCCGACATAATCGAGACCCGCAGCTACAGAATGGGTTTCCAGCATCTGGCCGTCATCGTTCTGGAGAAACATGGTCTTATAACCCTGGGCAACTCCTGGACCGGCATCAGTCCCACACAGTCTTGAGGCGTGGTGGCCAGTGTCCAGACCTTTTCCGCCGGCTTCGACTCCGACCAGCTCCGTCTGGTGGTTTGCCAGAAAACCTTGAAAGATCCCCATGGCATTGGAACCGCCACCCACGCAGGCATAGACTCTAGCCGGTGGTTTTCCATGCAGGGATATTATCTGCTCTGCAGCTTCCTGGCCGATGATCGATTGAAACCAGGAGACCATCTCCGGAAAAGGTGCGGGTCCGCATGCGGTTCCGAATACATAATGAGTTGAGTCCACATTGGAAACCCAGTCACGAAAAGCTTCATTGATGGCGTCTTTCAATGTGCGGTTACCGTCTTTTACCGGGACAACGGTTGCCCCCATCTTTTCCATCCAGAAAACATTGGGTCGTTGGCGCAATACATCCACTTCTCCCATGTAGATGGTACAGTCAAAACCGAATTTGGCAGCCATGGTTGCCGTTGCCATACCGTGCTGACCGGCCCCGGTTTCGGCAATGACCCGTTTTTTACCCATTCTTTTAACCAGCAGTCCCTGGCCCATCACATTATTGGCCTTGTGGGCGCCGGTGTGATTAAGGTCTTCCCGCTTGATATAGATTTTCGCCCCACTGAAATGACTTGTGAGATTTTCCGCGAAGGTAAGAGGGGTCGGACGGCAGGAGTAGGTAGACATAAGGTCAGTATATTCCTGCCAGAAGGCAGGGTCATTTTTTGCTTTTTTATACTCCTGCTTCAATTCCTCAAATGTTCTGTGCAGTATTTCCGGGATATAAGAACCACCCCAGTTACCGAAAAAACCCTGTTTATTCATAAAATTTTCCCTGATGGTGTGTTTCCTTCATGGATTGGATAAAAAACCTTGAACCTAAATCCTGCACTTCAGAAAATGAAAAAATGTAATTATGGCTTGATTTCAATATATTATGATATATTTATGAAATTTGGCTATTCACTTTTTGAGTGAATGTAAATTTTTTCATTTTCTTTGCCCTGCGGGATTGGCAAATTTACCAAATCTGCTTCGTTTTCAATGGCTTGAAGTATGTCTATACGTCAGCGCCATTGAACCTCGGATCTCCGGCAGGTAAGCGAAGACTCCGAACTTGCCAATTGCAGGATTAGGTAGAAAAGAAATGCTTTCCAAAATTACAGGATGTACGGTTATTGGTATCCATGGTTGGCTGATTGAGGTTGAAGTTGACGTGGCCCTCGGTCTTCCGGTTTTTGCAACTGTAGGTTTACCGGACAGTGCCGTGAGGGAGAGCAGGGATCGGGTCAAGGCGGCGATCAAGAATTGTGGTTATGAATTCCCGAGCAGAAAGATTACAGTCAATCTGGCACCGGCTGATATCAAAAAGGAAGGTTCAGGGTTTGATCTGCCCATTGCCATTGGTATTCTTGAAGCGACGGAAACCCTGAGTGTGGACAGATCCCGTCACAGGACCTGCTGTATTGTCGGAGAATTGTCCCTTGACGGCGGTGTCAGAAAGGTGAACGGGGTTCTTCCCATGATACTCGCGGCAAGAGAACAGGGTATTTCAAAAATAATTGTGCCATCGGAAAATATGGAAGAGGCAAGGGTGAGTCCTCCGGGGATAGATGTGATCCCCGTATCAGCATTACCCGAGGTTGTTGAGTATCTTGCCGGTCTGGAGGATATTGCACCCATTCCGCCTCTTGCCGGTCCTCCACCGGCGAAAGATGTTGAATACCAGGTTGATTTCTCGGATATCAAGGGGCAGAAACATGTGAAAAGAGCCCTTGAAATTGCCGCGTCAGGTGGGCACAATGTCCTTCTGAAAGGGCCTCCGGGTTCCGGTAAGACGATGCTGGCAAAGCGTTTTCCCACTATTCTTCCTGATATGAGCCTGGAAGAGATTCTGGAAACCACGAAAATTTTTTCAATTGCCGGCAGAAAGGCAGGGGAAAGTCTGCTCTGTACGACACGTCCTTTTCGGGCGCCCCATCATTCCATCTCGGATGCCGGACTAATCGGGGGAGGTACTTCTCCCCGGCCGGGGGAAGTGTCTCTTGCCCATAACGGAGTTCTTTTCCTGGATGAACTGCCGGAATTCAAAAAAAATGTTCTGGAGCTTCTCAGGCAACCGCTGGAAGAGGGGACGGTAACCATTGTACGGGCAAAAATGGCCCTGACTTTTCCGGCCAGGTTTTCCCTGCTTGCGGCGATGAACCCGTGTCCATGCGGATTTTACGGGGACAGCAGGAATCGTTGCAATTGCACGGATGTACAGGTTCGCAAATATGAAAGCAAAATTTCCGGTCCTCTCCTGGACCGGATTGATATTCACCTGGAGGTTCCAGCGCTCAATTACAATGAAATAAGCAGCAATGAACAGACGGAAACGTCCCTGCAGGTGAAAGCACGGGTTGACGCGGCAAGAACAATACAAAAAAGGCGATTTGCAAAGTGGCCTGCTGTATACTGTAATGGTCAGATGGATTCGAGACAGGTGGAAAAATTCTGTAAAACCGACGCAGCTTCATCGGCGCTTCTGGAAAAAAGTGTCGACAGACTGGGGCTGTCGGCCAGGGCCTATCATCGAATTTTAAAAATTGCCCGGACAATCGCGGATATGGATGACAGGGAGTCAATCGGCACCAGCCATATCGCGGAAGCCATTCAGTATCGCAGGTTGGCCTGACAGCAGCGTTTTGTAACTCCTAAAAGTGCTGACAACTCTTTGATTTTATAACTTTTTCAGGAAAATCCAGTGAAACAAAATACACTTCTTACCTTCTTATCTTTACTGCTGGTCATCGTTTATTTACTTGTCTGGCGGATCGGGCCAACTCAATACATTGATCCGGCCCGATTTCTGCCGGAAAACACCCTGCTCTATCTTGAACAGGATAACTTCAGCGGGTTCCTGGAAAATGTTGAACATTCCAGACTTGGAAAAGCTCTGAAATCGATACATTTTACTGATGTTGGAAAATCACTTGACCTTCAGGAATCTGAAATGAAGATGCTTGAAACAATTGATTCAGCGTTGAAAAAAGGCAGTGATAATCTGCTTCTGAAAGAGCTGTTTAATCACAAGGTTGTCTTTGCCCTCTGTGAACCGGTTGATTCAGGTATTCATGACAGCATGAGCTTTTTCAGGCAGAACAGTGTTATTATTGCCAGGCCGGGACATCCCGCCGGTCTTTTGCAGAAAATAGCAGAATATATTGCCGACAGCAGGGATAATGTCATTATCGCCACCCGCCAGTACGGTGATCATTTTATTAAAAGGATCACAGCGGGAGGGGAGACATTTTCAACTGTCGTTTTAAACGGGTATTTTCTTGCAGGATTTTCTGAAAAACTGTTGAGAAAATGCATTGACATCTACGATGGTGAATTGCCCTCCCTGTCGGAAAACACAGAATACCGAACCTTACGGACCCAATATGATAATACTGAACAGTTTGCCTATTTCTCGGTACAACATACAAGGGAGCTGCTGTTAAGGCATCTGGAGTCCTGTGATTTTGCCGGAAAAGATGTTTTCAGGAAGGAAGTGGTGTCAACCCAGGGATTTATATCTGCTGTTTATGGTGCACAGAGAGATGCTGCATTTATCAGCGACAGGATTATTGTCACCTTCAATCCGGAAATGGTGAGCAAAATCGTGGAAGACCAGACAACGACAGAGCCGTCAGTCTGTGACACCATACAGTTTTCTCCTGAAAACCCTCTGCTCTTCTACTGGACGAATACAATCAATTTTAAACTGCTTTACCGCCTCTATGGTGAACATTTATTCACACATGATGAAAAACTGATCCGTTTTTCAGAGACAATCAATGAGCTGACAGGGAGGAGTATCGTTGAGTTTATCGACTTTTTCGGTCATGAAATCAGTTATATTCTAATGAAAAACGATGCTGAAGATTTCCTGGCACTGCCCTATGGAGTGATGATTTTTAAAATTGCCCGGCCGGAAGAATTGAAAAAAATGTTGAAAAGTATTGTCCAGAGGTATGATATTCCCATGGAGAGACATCTGTACGGCTCCGGAGCCTATTATTCATGGACGATTTCCCCGAAAGACGGCCTGGAACCTCTTTATGGCTTTATCGATAATTATCTGTATGTGGGCAACGGCAGGGTTTCAGCCAGGGAAATTATAGATTCCGGCAAAAAGGGAATACGGCTGCTGAAAAATCATCCTTCCGGAAAAATGGTGGATAAACTGCTTGAAGAAAACAATTCCATCAGTTTTACCGATAACGCGAAACTCATTGATATCCTGAAATCTGTCCTGAAATTTACGGGAACAGTTATGGCAATAGAGGACAGGGGAACGGCGGCAAAAACACGTATTGTCCTGGAAAAATTTGTCAATCCCATTCTGGATGGTCTGAAAATGTTTGATCAGACAACCACCAGAAGCTATTTTGCCGGGGACCGGGTTGTGATTGAGTCGGTTATTAAAGTGGTAAAATAAAATCTGAATTCTGCAATTGGCAGGTTTTCCGGGGAGCCAGTCTCCAGCTGCAGGGAAATGCAGGATTTGGTATTAATATTGAGAGTAATGAAAATGGAAAAACTGATCAAAGAACTGCGGGGGCTGATTAATTTCAAAACAACCATTGATACGGGTGATATCATCCTGGTTGCCGCCAAAGATCCGCAGATGCTTATGTATGGATATGTCAATGATCTGGAAAGAGATCCAACCAGGAAGGATGAATGGTATCATCTTCACTTCACTATCCTGTCAATTCCCCCTCAAAAGGTAACATGGACGCTTCGGATCCCCCAGATGACCGGCCAGGAAATTTTTACCATGGGTGGGGAAGAGCGTTTTGTTCAACCCCTTGAAATGGGGGGAAATGTTTCATCTGTTTCTGTGCCGCCACCCGAAAGAAAGAAAACAAAGGGTGGCCTGCGAAGAATCAAGTAGGTGAGCAATTGCTACCGCTCGTAATCCCTCACAGGGGTGGCAACGATATGATTTTATTACCTCTGAACTGTAATTGTTTACAGGTGCCGCAGATTTTTGCAGGCTCTTTTGTTCGCTATAGCCTACCTATGCGGACAAAAGAGACCGTGAAAAGCTGGGGCGCCTGTGAACAATTACTACAGCTCCGGCGGGACCAGACTGATAGTAATATTTTTCAGCTCTGTTGTCAGTCTGCGGTAGGCGATGCCCGCGGAGTCCAGCATTATTTTTGATGCTTTCACCTGGTCGCTGTCCCTGTATTTATCAGAAAGATAAATGATCTCTTTAATTCCTGACTGAATAATAACTTTTGTGCATTCATTGCACGGGAAAAGTCCCACGTAGATTCTGCAGTTTCTCAGGTCTTTGGAAATCGAATTGAGAACGGCATTTAATTCCGCGTGGCAGACATAGGGGTATTTTGTCTCCAGAAAGGCGCCGGTGCGGTTCCATGGCAGTTCGTCATCCGAGCAGCCCCAGGGGAAGCCGTTATATCCTACACCGACAATCTTGTTCTGCTCGTTGGCAACGCAGGCACCCACCTGTGTATTGGGGTCCTTGCTTCGCTGGGCGGCCAGCAGGGCCACTGCCATAAAATACTCATCCCAGGAGAGGTAATCGGTTCGTTTCATACTGTTTTTCCTTTGCGAAAATTCTTCCGTCGCCGGCGCCAGGTATTGGTTCCGCAGACTGTATCCACAAAAGTCTTTATTGTCTGGTAGTACAATTCTCCGGCAGCTTTTGCTATTGAGTTGTGATCGGCTCCGGGAACCAGGTGAAACTGCTTGGTTCTCGCCCCTGAGGACGCCTGAAGTCTTTCCGCAAGAGCCGGGGCTACAAGTGTATCGCGCGAGCCGTGAAGGAACATGGTGGGCAGCTTGATTTTCTCTATTTTTTTCAAATTGTTAAAACCTTCGTTTTCGGAAAAACAGAGGTGTTTTTTATCAACTCCTATCGCCTCCAGGAAAGGGATGGTGTCACAGACACTGCTTTCAAGAATTATTCCTTTGAATTCATCCGGAAAATTGCAGGCCAGTTCCAGGGCAAAAACGGATCCTGTCGATCTTGCGGTAATAAAGAGTTGTCCGCCCATCTTATTTTCGGCCATGCACGCTTTTATATTGTCGAGAATTCCGGGCAAAGAATTCATCAGATCCGTTATCGTCGGCAGTCTTTTTTCCGGATCATAAGGATCAACAGTGATCACAAAACTGTTAATATCGTATTTGAGCAGTTTTTCGGCGAATAATTCCGAGTTTTCCAGGTTTTCCGGCAGAAAAATGATGAAAACCGGATTTTTCTTATCTCCGCAAAAGAGTCGGCAGGAGCAGGACGGGTGAATTGGGACGGAAGTTTCATTGTCGGAAGAACTGTTCTGCGCGTCCGCCAAGGGAAAAAGAGTAGAGAGAATCACATCACAATCGAGTTTTGAATAAGTATCCATGTAAATATCGCCTTTTATTTCCTGCCCGGAAGAGGTAACAGCGGATTTTCAGATAAAAAAAGGGGTCGCTCCGGAACCACCGGAACCACCCCTTGTGTGTAAAGTGGGGTGAATGAGGAGATTCGAACTCCCGACCTTCTGGGCCACAACCAGATGCTCTAACCTGCTGAGCTACATTCACCACATTCTGTATCATTGTCTGAAACGCGTGTCTTTTATACCCGGTCGGTTTTTGTTTTGCAAGATTTAATTCAATGTCGCCCAATTAAGAACCAAATGGCCCCGGTCGTTTAAAACCATCTTGAGTAACTACTCACAGGGGTAGCAATTATATGATTTTATTACATCTGAACTGTAATTGCTCACAGGGGTGGCAACTCTATGATTTTATGACTTCTTTGCCGCAGTGCATGCACATTTTTGCCTGGGATTTGATTATCTCTGCACAGAACGGACATTCTTTTTTATAATTGGCCAGCAGGATCTGCTGCAGAATCATATTGACACTCTGCTCCAGGGAGCTGTCTCTGAAGGTATGATTTCTCAATGGATCAATACAGGCTAAATCATTGAGTTTCTCAAGGTATTCCAGGGCTTCGACCCTGGCACTTTTCATGGCAGCTTCGTCAAGCAGCAGGGTGAGGACCGGTTCGAGGTTTTTTTCTTCAAGACAGGTTTTTAATGCTTCCTGTGCCTCTTTTTCCTTCCTGTACCGTTTGTTCTGCTGCCTGATTGCCTCCGGATCGATAATACTGCCCTTGAAGGCGTGTTTGTTTCCGACCATCATGACATTGCTCTCCTTGGAGCCGGGCAGTTCCATATACCTGTAGGAGGCCCGATGGCCGAATTTTTCTTCCAGGTAATCAAAACCCCTGACAAAGAGGGAGCATTCATCGTTCAGGCAGATGAACAGGACTTCCGAGCCCCAGCCGAGACCGTCGCCCACATGGATCTGCGGGGCCTCACAACAAGTCAGTTGTTCGTTGCAGTGGGGGCAGATTTTTACTTCTTCCAATATTTTTAAATCCCAGGACATCATAAAGAAAACTCCTCAATAAAATTAAAAACCGTGTTTAATCGTATTATACCTAAATCATGCAATTGGCAAGTTTGCCGGAGATGCGAGGTTCAATGGCGCTGACGTATAGGCATACTTCAAGCCATTGAAAACGAAGCAGATTTGGTAAAATTGCCAATCCCGCAGGGCAAAGAAAATGAAAAAATTTATATTCACCTAAAAAGTGAATAGCCAAACTTGTTAAATATACCATAATATATTGAAATCAAGTTATATTTGCATTTTTTCATTTTCTGAAGTGCAGGATTTAGGTTATAATCTGATTACACGGAACAGTTACATCGATTCCTTCATTTTCATATTCGGGTTACTCATCACATCGTCAACGGCCCTGGCCTGTTTCATACGTGAACGGAGAAAAGCGGGCGACATCGCTTTTTTGTTCTCTTCCATTATTTCTGATAGTTCACTGATATCGCCATGTTCAGCCCTGTCAATGATTGCCCGCAGGTTCTCGGCGAAACTGCGGACTATTTTCTCACCTTCCCCCCGTGTTGCCATAATTTCCGCGTAGGTGCGCGGGTTCTGGTTGTGCACCCTGGCCATGGCAAGAATACCGTACAAGGATGTGAGAGTCGAATGGCTGTCGATATCCCGGTTTTTTATACCAAACTGTTTAAGGGTCATCGCCAGGGCAACGGAAATGGTTGTGGGCAGTTTCTGGCCTACCCCCATAAGCAGATCATGTTTTTTGGCGGAATCGTGGTAGATATCGGCCCCGTGCTTATATAAAAATGCCTCAAATTCACTGCAGAAACTGCCGCTTCTGGGGGTTCTGACAATTGCCGCATTTTTATCTTTCATGGTCAGGGCCTGGGGCCCCCATAGATTATGAACAAACATCACCTCTACACCGGGATCAGTGGAGTCGAGGGCAGCCTGTATGGTTTTTTCAGATTCCCCCGCAAGTATAATCAGGGCCTGGCCGTTTTTTAAAACAGGACCATATTTTTTTATTGTCGTAGCGGTCACAGAGATGGGAACACAGACGATGACCACATTGACCTCCTTGATCATCTTCTCCGGCGGAACAGTTGATGTTCTTCCTGAAATATATGTCTCATACCCCTCGTTCTGCAGTCTTTTTGCAAACCATTGCGACATGTCTCCACTGCCGATAAAACCAAAACTCCTGATCTTTTTCACCCGCATGTCGACCCGGGGAAATGAACCGAGAATTTTCAATGCGGATTCTTCCTGGATCACTGTTGTTTCAATGGTCCGGAGCGCTTCGGAAATATTGGTGTTTTCGATATGGCCTTCGATTTCCACGTAGATCCGGAGTTTCTGCGTTTTGATGTCGTTTTCCGACTGGAGATCAAGAATATTAATACCCCTTCTGGTGAATTCCCCCAGGATATCGGCCAGCATACCCACCCGGTCACGCAGGGGGTGGGTGATAACTGCCGTTGCGTCATAGCCTGTCTGGGGAGCGATATTCCTGCCGATCACCGCAAAACGCGTACGGTTATGGGAGACAACTTCCCTTGCGACAAGCTGAAAGCCATATTGTTCGAGTAATTTTTCGGAATCGATAACCGCGTAGCCGTATTTTTTTTCTCTGCTGATTTCCTCCATGGCCTCTTCAATATTCTGGACGGCCATCAGGGTCACACCGGGATAATTATCCTCAATATATTCGTCACATTGGCGAAAGACAGGGCCCCGGCCGACAATCGTGGTCACCGGAACTTCTTTTATTCCCTGGAAAATACCGAAAGAGAGATGGATGGGAAGGACGACATTATCGATCCAGTAGCCTTCTTCCATTTTTGCAACCAGCCGGAAATATTCCTTTACCTCACCTTCCCGTGTGTTATAGACAGGAATAAGCGCAAAGTCGGCTTCTTTTCTTTTAAACGCGTCTAGACAGTCGGATAATTTCGGATAGAGTTTTAACTCTGCCTCCGGTTTATACTGTTTTGCGGCGAGAACACTGTTTGACCCGGAAGGGCCCATGGTTGCAATTGTGACCATCGTGGATAAAGAGTAAAAAGATTTTTTTATTTGTAATTACTCACAGGTACCCCAGCTTTTCACGGTCTCTTTTGTACGCATAGGTAGGCTATAGCGAACAAAAGAGCCTGTAAAAATCTGCGGCACCTGTGAGTAATTACAGTTCAGAGGTAATAAAATCATATAATTGTTACCCCGATGAGTAGTTACTTTTATTTTTATTTATTTTTTGTCTTTCTGTTTTTAAATTTGTTCCAAATTACGCGAGAAAAACAGAAAATATCCTTTCCGCATCGTTTAAGCAACATTTTGTTTCCCGGCCTTGCCGAAAACCATGGAGTAAACCGATACTTTTATGGACCCCGATGTTTCAGAATATATCAGTTCTCTGAAAAAATCTTCCCGATTCGGGCCCCAGGTTGTCTTTCATAAAATAATAGACGGGGTTCAGGCAAAATTTTCAAAAAACAGACCCGGCCTGTCTGCCATCTCCCTGGAGATGATGAAAAAATCCGGGATCAATAATTTTTTTTCACACCAGGGCAGGGCAATCCGCCATATCCTGCAGGGTCATGATATTATAGTTGCAACACCCACCGCTTCCGGGAAAAGCATGATATATAATCTTCCTGTAATGGACGAATTGATTCAGGATGTCCCCGGCACCTCTCTGTATATTTTCCCTTTAAAGGCCCTGGCAAGGGACCAGCTTAATACTCTTGAAAGCCTGGTGCGGTTGAGCGAAAAGAATCAATACCGGGAAAACGGACCCGCCGCGCTTTTTGACGGAGACACTTCTTCCTACCTGAGGCGCAAGATACGCAATAATCCACCTCCGGTCATTATCACCAATCCGGAAATGCTGCATCTCTCCATACTGCCATACCATGACAGCTGGTCAGGTTTTTTCAGCAGGTTGCGCTATATCGTCATTGACGAGGTGCACAGCTACAGGGGGGTGCTGGGCAGTCATATGGCCTGGCTTATTCGCCGTCTACAGAGAATAGCCTCCTGGCACGGCGCGAAACCGGTATTTATTCTGCTTTCCGCCACGATCGGCAACCCCGGAGAACTTGGAGAACTCTTGCTGAATCGTCCTGTCAAGGTCATTAAAGAAAGTGGCGCGCCCAGGTCGGTAAAACATTTTCTGATGCTCAATCCCTGGGACAGTGCCGCATATTGCGCCACCAGGTTGCTGGAGGCGGCAATGAAAAGGGGATTGCGAACCATTGTTTATACCCGGTCAAGGAGGATGACGGAACTGATTGCCATCTGGACCTCCGGGCGACTGGGAGAACTGGCTGATAAACTGAGTGCCTACAGGGCCGGTTTTTTGCCGGAAGAACGGAGAGAAATTGAACAGAAACTATTTTCCGGCAGCCTGCTCGGGGTTATATCCACCTCCGCCCTGGAACTCGGAATAGACGTTGGTGACCTGGACCTCTGTATCCTCGTGGGTTACCCCGGTTCTGTTATGGCCACCTGGCAGCGTGGCGGCAGGGTGGGGCGTGGCGGCAGGACATCCGCCGTGATCCTTATCGCCCAGGAAGACGCGCTTGATCAATATTTTATGAGAAATCCCGAAGATTTTTTCAAAAGAGCACCGGAGTCCGCCGTCCTTAATCCGGAAAATGATATAATCTCGGCCCAGCACCTTCACTGCTGCAGCGCAGAACTCCCGTTAAAAAGAGATGAGCCCCTCCTGCGGAACCGGAAGATCAGGGAAAAAGTGGTTGACATGACGCTGAAGGGTGTCCTGCTGGAAACCGGTTCGGGCGACTGCTGGCTCTCCACGAGAAAATACCCCCAGAACCGTGTCAGTCTTCGGGGTGGTGGCAGGCAGCTTGTGATTATCGAGCTTCCAGGAGGTGAGATAACGGGGGAAATTGACAGCACCAGGGCGTTGAAGGAATGCCATCCGGGGGCGGTTTATATTCACAGGGGAATGGTGCAACTGGTGGAGCGTCTTGACCTGGAAGGAGGGGAGGTGGTTGTGCGTCGTGACTCGCCCGGTTACTACACCCGGCCGATGGTGAGTAAACGGACTGAAATTCTGGAACTATACGAAAAGAAAGCCTGTTTCGGCCTTACAGTTTCCCTGGGCAGGATAAGGGTGACGGAAAAAGTTACCGGCTTTCAGAAAAAAAATAAAAGAACACAGCGGACAATGTCGACCATAGATCTGGACCTGCCGGAACAGACTGTGGAAACGGAAGGTATCTGGTTTGATGTGGAGGAGACGACCAGAAGACACCTGGAAGAAAAAAAGATGCATTTTATGGGAGCAATTCACGCCTTTGAACATGGAATAATAGCTCTCCTTCCCCTCCTTGTTCTCTGTGATCGCAATGATATCGGCGGAATCTCATGTCCTGTCCATGAACAGACGGAAAAAGGATCGATTTTTGTGTATGACGGCCACCATGGTGGGGTGGGTCTGGTCAGGGGTGCCTATGGCAGGGCGGAGGAACTGCTTCAGCAAACATATAAGGTTATCATGACCTGTGGCTGTGAAAACGGCTGTCCATCCTGTGTCCATTCACCCAAGTGTGGCTCGGGAAACCGGCCGATAGATAAACGGGCCTGTCTGGAATTTTTCAGGCATATCTTTGTTATTCCTCCGGCCTGTAAAGCCATTTCCGGCGAAGAAGAAAAGAAGGTAAAAGAAGTGAGGAGTACAGGGAAAAATAACTCATACCCGGTCGGCCTGGACAGCCTGCCCGAACATTTTGGCGTTTTTGACCTGGAGACAATCCGTTCAGCAAAGGAGGTGGGCGGATGGGCAAATTGTGAAAAAATGGGCATCTCTGTTGCGGTGGTCTATGACTCACGGCTGGACGGCTATGTATCTTACCTGGAAGATGAAATAGATGAATTTATAGACCATCTCCACCAGTTTGATCTGCTCGTGGGTTTCAACAATATTCGTTTTGACAATCGGGTACTTTCACAATATACGGATCGGGACCCGGCACAACTCCCCAACCTGGACCTGCTGGCCGAAGTACAGAAACAGCTGGGATACCGCCTTAGTCTTGATCGGTTGGCGGCAACCACCCTCGGCAGGAAAAAATCTGCAGATGGGCTCCAGGCTCTCCAATGGTATAAGGAAGGGAAAATAGAACTCATCTCAAAATATTGCAGAGATGATGTTGAAATAACCCGAGATCTCCTTTTCCACGCCCTGGAAAAGGGATATTTATTATTCAAAAACAAGGCCGGAAAA
>NZ_JBPLBA010000238.1:0-5711 GCF_054039375.1 Desulfomarina sp.
AAGATCTCTTTCGCCCTGGTTATCTTTTTTCTTGCCAGTCTGGTCAGCATTGAACTCAATCGACAAAATCTTCTCCCCGGACAACTCTGTTCATTTGTCCCCCGCAATCATTTCTATGCGGTACAGGCTGCCTTTACCGTGGTACTGGTTCTGGAAGTCATCAGCCTTATTTTCACCATCCCCTGTTCCTTCAGCAGGTCAGTAGGTAAACAGTTTGAAATTTTATCCCTCATTCTCATGAGAAATGCTTTTAAAGAACTGACAGGTTTTTCCGAACCGGTCAGTTTTGAAGGCAATTCACAGGCAATCCTTAATATACTTTCGGACGGCTTTGGAGCATTGCTGATTTTCGTGCTCCTGGGATTCTACTACATGGTCCAGACCCACACCCAGGATGACAAGATGAAACCGGTCGATCTCTACAGTTTTGTCGCGGCCAAGAAAGGTATTGCCCTCCTTCTACTGCTCACTTTCACGTTTATGGGAATTCAGAGCGCCACGGCAGCCATAACTGGAGTTGAACACACGGATTTCCTGCACAGTTTTTATACCATTCTCATTTTAACCGACATTCTCGTTGTTCTTTTTTCACAGTGCTACCAACCCTCATTTTATGCGGTTTTCAGGAATTCAGGTTATGCCCTCTCAACCCTGATCATCCGTCTGGCTCTGGCTGCCCCGCCATTTTATAATGTCCTTCTCGGTCTTGCCGCTGCACTCTTTGCAATTTTTCTAACCATAACCAGCCAGAAACTCTTCGCGAAAGTTCACAGGAGTGGTTCCGGGTAAACCGGCATGACCTCCAGCCATGGATTGTCCGATAACCAACTACTCCCAGACTCCCGGGACCTCTCTTCCACATGCCGGGCAACATCTCCCGGCAAGAAAATTTTTCTCTACCCTGAACCCGTAACGTGTGATAATTTCTTTGCCGCAACCCGGACAAAAACTGCTTTCCTCACCAGATCCCGGCCTATTCCCCGTGTAAACAAAATGAAGACCGTTTCTCAATCCGGCTTCCCGTGCTCTTACAAGAGAACTCACTGGTGTCGGCGCCACGTTGTTCATTTTCCATGCCGGGTAAAAACCGGTCACATGCCACGGGACAGCGACATCGACTGAAGCAATGAAAGCCGCAATTTCATTAAGTTCCCTGTCTGAATCATTATAGCCGGGAATCACCAGTGTCGTCACCTCAAGCCAGACACCTTTTTCTTTCAGGAAACGGATAGTCTCCAGAACCGGCTGAAGCCGCCCTCCGCACTGCTTTCTATAAAAGGAGTCGGAAAAGGATTTCAAATCAATATTGGCCCCACTGAGAACAGGAACCAGAACTTCAAGCAGTTGTGGACTCATGAATCCATTTGAAACAAAAATATTCTTCATTCCCTCTTCTACAGCAAGGACAGAACAATCATAGGCGAATTCAAAAAAAACAGTTGGCTCCACATAGGTATAGCTGATGGAAGCACAACCCGAAGACACTGCCTCGGCAACAACTTCTTCTGGCTTCCTTAAAGTATATAAAGGAAAATCCTCCCCCCTCTCAACCTGAGAAATATGACTGTTCTGACAGTGAGCACAATGAAAATTGCACCCCCGGGTTGCAATTGAGTAGGACAGGCTCCCGGGGAGCAGATGAAACAGCGGCTTCTTTTCTATGGGATCGATGCTTTCAGCCACAAGTTTTCCATACACCAGGCTGACAATACGACCACCATCATTCCGGCGTACCCCGCAGCGTCCCCTCTCCCCCTCCTGCAGCCTGCAGAAATGGCTGCACAGCCGGCAGGAGACGGTATTATCATCATGGCATTGAAAAAGCCTGAGTCCGGCGGATTTATTCATTTTTCAATTTTCCTCCATTTCTTATCAATCAGCAGATAGTGAGGAAGAAACCTTTGCTTGTAGTTCATGGCGGACACTTCCCTGATCAGGTAGCCCAGGTAGAGATAACTGATACCCCATTTTCGGCAGAGTTCAACCAGATGGACGATATTGTACGTCCCGAGACTCCTCCACGACTCCTGCGGATCAAAGAAAAAATAGACGGCATTGACCCAGTTCACACCGATATCAAGAATGGAAGTTCCCACCAGACGTCCCTTGACCCTGTAGTGAATCTGAACAGAATTCACGATGTTGTTCAGAAAAAAATCACGGTAATATCCACCCGCATTATTTGTTCTTCCAGGATACCTTTTTTGCAGAAACAGTTCACAGAGCTCAAGATCCTCTACCCCTCCGCTCAGAATTGAAACGACCCCTTCTATATCCTGGTTTTTTTTCTTTGCTCTTCTCTGATTACGGTTTGGCTGAAACTCCCGGGGGTGCAGGCGGATGGGAATACAGGCCTGACAATCACGGCAGCGCATGCTGTACAGGCAATTCCCATTCCGACGATACCCTGCCGCAAGAAAAAGCTCCATGGCACGATCATTGAGGGGAGCAAAAGTCGCCTGGTGAAAAACAGCGCCATAGGGCAAGCCATATGGGCAGGAAATTTCAATGTCTATAAAGAGGTGTTCAATTCTTGACTGCATAAGACAGAATTCTGCCCTGCAGACCTCATCATATGTAAATTCCGAACCTTTCATTATTCATCAAAGCCTGAATTCCTGCCGTTTTCATAGTCATCAAAACATTCTTCACGCAAGAGCAGAGCCTGATTCCATACTTCTTTTCCGTTGACTGAACAACGTTGTTCGCATTCGCATTTTTTACTGTACAGCACACTTTCAGACCTGGCCCCGTCACATTTTAATACAAACGGTTTTTCCAGCCGGATATGGCAGATATATGTCGTCTTTTGCACGACGGCCTGCTTTTTGAGCCAGTTCCAGTTTATAAAATCTCTTCTCTCACCGACCACTGCCCCCTCCTCTTCAGTCAAAGTCAGGTAGGGAATGCCCAGAGACGTGATATTCTGGAAAAAATGAGATCCCTGTGATGGATCCGCCCTGATTGTACCATTCCGAACTTCAATGATAGCTGCAACCCCGGAAATATCACTCCACTGTACAGGGATGCCGAGCCACGGATCAGAAGACCCCCATCTCCCCGGCCCAATCAGCAGGTATGGCCGTTTTTCACGCTGCAGATTTCTGTTTATTTCACCGATCTGTGTTGCCATCACTCCTGTTTTTGCCGCGTCAAAGCCTTCGGGATCCACAAAGAGAATATCCGCAATGTCTTCAAAACTGCCGTGACCAAGGGATTGGGTGGTATAGGCAAATGCATTTTCAATTTCATGGTCACATATCTGAACATCAACCATCTCGCCACCAGTCACCATGGGGCGAATCTGCAGGAAATAAAAAACCGACTTTTCAATTTCCCTGTGGAGGTTGACGGCAAACTCAATTTCTACATCACACCCCATACCATCCCTGCCTATCCGCAGCAGTTCAGCCAGAATTTCCGGCAATGGGTATTTTGAATATTTGAGAAGCTGCGCGAAAGTCATAATCTTCAGGCCGGGCACATTCGCATCCCGCACCCTATGTTCATTGGCGATGTACGTGGAGGAGAGCATTATAACCGGCAGTTCCTTTTCCGCACTCTGCACGCTGCGCAGGACAAGATTGGATTTTTCCCGATGCAGACAGTCGCTTGCATTCATATCCAGGGCATAAAACTGTCTCTGGCTGTACTCCAGCATATTCTCAACCGAAGAAAACTGGACCAGTTTCTTTGGATGAGCCGGTGAAAACCATAGAGATTTTTCTCCTTCAACAACTGTCTTGCCAACTCCCAGGGCAATATGGGCAATCCCTTCATCAGCCTTCATATCCATGACAGGATAAAAATTATGGGACTGCGCCACACCGGAAACTGCCGGATACCAGAAACTGCCGTACTGCTCTCCCGCCAGCTGCTGAATAATAATCGCCATGGAATCATCAACACTCTGGCTGGAGGTCCGTGAAAAAGAGCGCGGCCCCTCAAACCATGTGGATGCATAAACCAGCTTAATCGCACTTTCAAGCTGCGCCAGCCTCTCAGAAAAATCGACATGATTATTCGTCAGGAAATAGGTGGAATAAAGCCCGGCATAGGGTCTGAACTGTGCATCCTCCAACAGGCTGGACGAACGGACTGACAGGGGCGCGTCACAGCTTTTCAGAAATGCTCTCAGCTCCTGACGGAGCCAGGCGGGAAGAGATGCGTCCAGAAAGAGGTCGGCGATCTGCTCATCGGCCATCTCTTCATTGCAGGACAGATTGTTTTCAGCAACAAAAGCATCAAAACCGTCGGCGGTAATCACACAGGTTTTCGGAATTGTAACGGTATATTCGCTGAGCACGGAATTCTCCCGGGAAGCCCCCTGCAGACAGGCCCACATGAAGGCCAGTCCTCTTCCTTTTCCACCCATGGAGCCATCTCCGATTTTGACAAAATCCATTATTTCCGGATCATAATCATCAGCGGAAAACTTCACAACCACGCCCTGCTGCCGTAATTTACGTAATGAATGAACCTTATAGACCAGATCATTTCTAATACTGTCAAGATCATCAATATCAAGGATATAGTCCTTGTGCAGCCTTCTGGCCAGAATAACCTCGGCCCTGGCCATAACCCAGTTTGAGAAATGATTTCTCTGGGTATGATACCTCAGCGACTCGTCGGGAATCGTCCGCAACTGCTGCTCAAACTCACGGAGATTGGCCGCATGACCGATGGGGGTCTCATCCGGAAGACGAAAAATGAAATCACCGAATCCCAGGTATTTCAGAAAAAAGTCATGGAGTTCATCACGGATAAGTGGAGAATTCTTATCAATGAAAACCGCAGGAATCCCCTCTGCCCGTTCCCTGTTATTCTGTTCTGTTGAGACCATCAGCAGGGGAAGATCCGGAATATCTCCACGCACATATTCCAGAAACTCAAATCCGGCATCGGGGTTCGTCTCTCCATCCTTTTTATAACGGGCATCGGAAATAACACCAAAGACATAGGGTTGGTATTTTTTATAGAGCTCCATTGCCTCTTCATAATCGGTGGCCATAAGAATACGTGGTCTGGCCCGCATTCGCAGCAGTCGATGGCGTTCATTGAGGCTTTCATCGAGCACCGACTGGGTCTGCCGCACTACTTCATTATAGATCAGGGGCAGGAAGAGAGACCGGTAAAGGGGGGAATCCTCAACGTATATAATCACCCGTACCATGGCCCTCCCCGTATCGGCATCAACATTAAGATGATCCTCAACATTTTTAATAATGGCCAGCAGAAGATCAGCCTCACAGCACCAGAGAAATATCTTGTCCACACCATCACTTCCAGCCTTATCGGGAAAGGTGGAACGGATATTATGGGCCACCATGATGACAGCCAGATCTGGCTTGATTTTCTTGATGGCAGCGCCGAGATCAAAGGCATTCATACCACCTGCGTAGGGCATGGTGATAACCATGTCAAAGTTTTTCTTCTCAATCTTTTCAAGAGCCTCCCTGGCCGAGGACACCCGGGTGATCCTGGGGGCCTTACTCAGGTTTAAACCATGATATTCGTGAATAAGCCTGATAGCCAGACTGCCGTCCTCTTCCATGATAAAAGCATCATAGAGACTGGATACCAGCAGAATCTCCTGAACCTTGAATGGCATGAGATCATGGAAAATTTTAAAATGCGGATCAAAATCGGTAATCTCGTTTCCAAAATTAAGCACTAAGCATTCTCCCTGAATTGATGAGTATTTTTTAACT
>NZ_JBPLBA010000239.1:0-5705 GCF_054039375.1 Desulfomarina sp.
TTCAAATGAAAAAGTGTCAGTCCAGGTCATTTTATAATCAGTCTAATGTGATTTTTGAAATACGCCTGATAAAACAGGCCCAATCCCCAGGCTCACAAATAACAGGCTGAGTTTCATACGTAATCAGAAAAGAAAATGCGAAATTCAGCCGATACGTTTTCTGGCGATACTTTCCGCCGCTTTGATAAGAGGATAGGCCGTTGGAGGGGCCGTCAGCAGGGGATGGGTCCCTATCTGCGAAGTCAGCACCGCGTCAACCGTCATTCTGTTCTGGATTATGAAACCGATAAGATTGGTGAGCTCACCGACAGACGACCCACCGTAGACCTCACCCCCGAGAATAATACCGGAATCAACTGAAGCGATCAGTTTAACAATCTGCACATGGGTATCCGGCAGACTGCCCGGATGACGATCAATCCCCTCGAACATGCCGGTCACAATTTCAAAACCTCTCTCATTAGCCAGGTTTTCAGTCACCCCGGCAGCACCGAAGGCTTCATCGCCGATTGCTGTACAGAAGATGGACAATGTTCCGGTAAAGGAACGAACTGTCGACAGCTTGTAGAGATTCATCCCGGCAATTCTTGCTTCTGCGCAGGAAGTGGAGGCAAGCATGGTCCGTTTTGGAGTCCTGGTGATAAAACTGAACTTCTCGGCACAGTCACCCACGGCAAAAATATCGGGATTTTCAGTGCGCATATATTCATTCACCCGGATAAACCCCAGGTCATTCACTCCAAGTCCTGCGTTTTTCGCAAGCTGTGAATTTGGCTGATAACCGACAGAAAGAATAACCGCGTCAGCATCCAGTGTTTCCCCGTTATCAAGCAGCACGGCCGAGACTTTTCCATCCCCCACTATCTTTTGAACCTTTCTGCCACAGACTGTTTTAACACCCCTTTTTTTCAAAGCCTCCTCCGCCTTTGCCGCCAGCTCTTCATCAAAGGCAAGACTCAGTACATGGGGAAGCAGTTCAACAATGGTGACATCCTTACCGGCCTTGACAAGTTCATCCGCCATTTCCACACCGATAAAGCCACCACCTATCACAACGACTTTATCACACGACTCAAATTCAATCGACTGATTATCCAGATACTCTTTGTTCTTGGGAATAAAAAAGACATTCTCCAGGTCCGTCCCTGCAAGCCACCCCGGCTGTACAGGGGTGGAACCCGTTGCCAGCACAAGTTTTTCAAACTGCAGAACAGAGCCATCAACCAGACTGCACGTTTTTTTCTCCTGATCAATTGAGACCGCTTCCCCTACAATCAGGTCAACACCGGCCCCGCTCAGAACCTGATCCGGCACCACATTTTTTTCACTCCCGCCAAGAGTGCCGAACATATACGGAATCCCGCAGGGAACAAGTACCTTTTCCTCTTTTCGGACCAGTGTCACCTTCCTGTCCGGATAAAAACTCCTTGCCGTTGTTGCCGCGACAATTCCCGCGGCGCTGCCGCCGATCACCAGTACATCAATCTGTTTCATCACATTCCTTCCTGTAAATGAATTTTCTATATTTTCGGCCTGTTACGAGTATAATAAAACAGGTCATTCCGCAGTTACTCCGACCGGAAACCATCCAGCCGGAGTTATAGTAATCACTAAAACTATTTTGTGCATATGATTATTTTATTTTTCTGTTCTTTACTGAAGATCCGGGAAATGACATTCATCTTTCTTTTCAAACAATTCATGGTTAAACTGTGAGTCGTTGCTGTTTAATCAATTTCTGATTACATACAAAACTCAGCCTGCTATTTGTGAATCCGGGATATGTCTGTTTTACCAGGCGTATTGCCAATCCGACTGAGCATCATGGATAATCAGGAATCAATTTACATTGTTACAGAGTTTTCATCAGGGAGCAGACTGCATGGATTTTGAACCGAAATGGATTGCCTGGGAAATCACCAGGCGCTGCAATCTTAAATGTGTGCATTGCCGTTCATCATCGGAGCTGGAGGCAAAGGAGCATCCGGATTTTACCCTTGAGGAGGCCAAGGCGATAATGGATTCCATCGGCTCCTACGCCAGCCCCGTCCTTGTTCTTTCGGGTGGAGAACCACTTCTGCGAAAAGATGTTTTTGAAATTGCCGAATATGGTGGAGCCAAAGGGTTCCGCATGTGTCTTGCCACAAACGGCACCCTGGTCACCGATGAGATCTGCCGGAAAATAAAAGACGTGGACATCAAAATGGTCTCTTTAAGCCTGGACGGGGCAAAGGCGGAGACCCATGATGATTTCCGCAACCAGAAAGGTGCCTTTGACGGCACCATGAACGCCATAGCCCTTTTTAAAAAGTATGATATTCCTTTTCTGATCAACTCCTCCTTTACCGTCCGCAACCGGAAGGAAGTCCCTGAAATCTACAAACTCGTCAAGAAACTTGGAGCCACCGCCTGGTATATGTTCATGATCGTCCCCACCGGCCGGGGTGAAGACATCATGGAAGAACTTATTCCGGAAGAAATCTATGACGAAATGCTGGAATGGCATTATGAAATGGAGAAAAATGAGGACGAACTCCTCATGCGCCCCACCTGTGCTCCTCACTATTATCGAATTGTCCGCCAGAAGGCCAGAGATGAAGGGGAACAGTTCAAGCGCCGGAACCTGAAGTTCTCCACCGGCGGCTCAAAAGGATGCCTGGCGGGTCAGCTTATCTGTCTGATTGATGTGGACGGAGAGGTTCTGCCCTGCTCCTATTTCCCTAAATCGGCGGGTAATGTTAAAAAAACGGAATTCAGAACAATCTGGGAGGAATCAGATCTTTTTCTTCAACTCCGGGATTTTAAAGGGTATAAAGATAACTGTGGCCAATGCGAATATGTCTCCGTCTGCGGTGGCTGCCGAGCCAGAGCCTACGCCATGACAGGAGATTTTCTGGCCCAGGAGCCGTTCTGCAGCTATGTTCCCCGGAAACTGAAAAACAAGACGTGAAACATAACCGCAAATGAACCGTAATTGGTCACAGGGTAACTCATAAATAACAAAATCTACCAAAAACCGGAAAAAATATGAACGACACATTTTTAAAAGCGTGCCGTGGCGAAAAAACCGATTACACCCCGATCTGGATGATGCGGCAGGCAGGACGCTACCTGCCTGAATATCAGAAAGTCCGGGGTAATGTCACCTTCCTGGAGCTGTGTAAATCCCCTGATCTCTGTGTTGAGGTCACGCTTCAACCCATCGATATCCTCAACATGGATGCTGCCATTCTCTTTTCGGATATCCTGATTCTCATGGAGGCCATGGGGGCGACCCTGGAATTCCACGAGGGAAGGGGCCCGGTTTTTCCCCAAACCTACCGGTCACGACCGGAAATAGAGCAGCTTATTCTTCCCGACCCCGACGAAGCCACTGGATTTGTCATGGAAACCATCCGGTTGCTGAGGGGAGAACTGAAGGTTCCCCTGATCGGTTTTGCTGGCGCACCGTTCACCTGTGCCACTTATCTAATTGAAGGTGGTTCCTCCAAAGTATTCTGGGAAACGAAGAAAATGATGTTCACCAGGCCCGATGATTTTCACCTGCTGATGAAAAAAATCACCGATGCCACCGTTCTCTATCTCCAGGCCCAGGCCAGGGCCGGGGCACAGGCGCTGCAGATCTTTGATTCCTGGGCGGGAATCCTCGCCCCGCGGGATTTTGCCGTCTTTGCCCTGCCCTATGTCCAGAGAATCATAAAGGAGCTACAGCATTTTGATATTCCCCTCATCTATTTCGCCAACAACGGCGCGACCCTGCTGGATCTGTCCGTGACCTCCGGAGCGGATGTCATTGGTCTTGACTGGCGTATCAACATTGGTGATGCCATTCGCCGGGTCGGGAAAAAAGCGGTCCAGGGAAACATAGACCCCTTTGCCCTGCTGCTGCCGAAAAAGGAGCTTAAAGCCCGTATTGCTGACCTGCTGAAAGACGCTGAAGACGCCCATGGCCATATCTTCAACCTGGGTCACGGTATCCACCAGTTTACCCCGCCTGAACAGGCAAAACTGGCCGTTGACCTTGTCCATGAACTGAGCAGCCGGTAGATGAGCATTCCTGTTCCATCCGCTGACCAGTGCCTTGAGTTCATGGAACGCTACCGGATGCTTGACAATATCCGTGCCCATTCACTCCAGGTGGCAAGGGTCGCCCTGGTGCTCGAAGACGGTCTGAAAAAGAATGGCAAAGCACGGCCTCTGCCACCAAAAGACATGATCCTGGCCGGAGCGCTGCTCCACGATATCGCCAAAACACGGTGCCTCAAGGGAAAGTGCCGCCATGACCTTGAGGGTGAGATTATCTGTATCGAACTGGGCTACCCCGAGATTGGAGAAATCGTCCGGGAGCACGTCATTCTGGAAAATTTCGCGGCAGCCCACTACCAAAAGGGGATTTTCGGTCCAAAGGAAATCGTCTATTATGCCGACAAACGTGTACGGCACGACGAAATTGTTTCCCTGGACAGCCGCCTAACCTACATTATAAAACGGTATGGCAACGGTGAGCCGGAAAGGGAAAAATTCATCCGCAGAAATTTCAGCCTGTGCCTGGAGTTTGAAAAATATCTCTTCACCTTTCTTGATTTTCCTCCTGAACAGATCGCGAAACGTGTTCAGGAAGAGATTTTTGAATTTTCCTGAAAATAAAATTTGACAACAACAAAATAAGTTTTATTCTTAAACAAGAATTAATCTTAACAAGAACAGAAAATGAACCCGTCCAAAGCCACTGAAGGACAATTTGATCATCTGAAACGGATCTGCAATGAAGCGGGAATCAAGCTGACCCACCAGCGTCTTGAAATTTTCAAGGAAATGGTGGCGGCCAAAGATCACCCTTCAGCGGAAGCAATCCACAGACGTCTGCAGAAGAGACTGCCGACCATTGCCCTGGACACGGTCTACCGGACCCTGACCACCTTTGATGAACTCGGTATCCTTAAAAAACTGCGACTGACAGGTGAACGCACACTTTTTGATGCCAACCTGGACAGGCACCACCATTTTTTCTGCACCCGCTGCAAAAAAATTGAGGATGTCTACTGGCCTGAATTTGACAATTCATCCCTTCCGGAAGGGATAGGTTCCATCGGCAAAATCAGAGCCCGCCATCTGGAGCTCCATGGCTTGTGCAAAAAATGTCTGACGGAAAGTGGTGGATGAACCTCCGTTTTTTTTTGCCAATTTTATAAGATTAATTCTTATCTAGTAATAAAATGGAAAAAGTATTATTTCGTATCAAATCACAGGGAGAACACCATGAATAAAACAGTTGAAAATCTGAAAGCCGCCTTTGCGGGAGAATCCCAGGCCAGAAACATGTACACCTTCTTCGCCGGCGTGGCCAGAAAGGAAGGCTATCATTACATTGCAAAGATATTTGAGGAAAGCGCGGCCAACGAAGAACAGCATGCCAAAGATCATTTCAAGCTGCTGAACGGAATAGGTGATACGGTTGCCAACCTGCAGGAAGCCATTAATGGAGAAAATTACGAGACAACTGAAATGTACCCCACCTTTGCAAAAGAGGCGGAAGAAGAGGGAAACAGTGAAGCGGCCTCTCTTTTCAGACAGATAGCCGGGATTGAGGCCCACCACCGTGACCGCTACCGGAAATGCCTGGACATGGTGAAAGCGGGTAGCGTCTTCAAAAGGGAGGAACCGATAAAGTGGAAATGTTCAAAATGCGGTTTCACGTTCAATGG
>NZ_JBPLBA010000240.1:0-5372 GCF_054039375.1 Desulfomarina sp.
TCTGTCTTCTTCTTTCCCTGACAAGTTTCTTGTTTTTTATATGGGTTGCTACTTCACGTTCCTGATCGTGGCTTTCATTCATGCAAATTGCTCCTGATGCCGCCATTGACCTGAACCCTGCACTTCATGGCTATCTTGAAAAATCGCGTTTTCACCTGATTTCCGCGTCACAGGAAAATGAATCAAGTCTGTCCAACACAAATCCATTTTTTCCTACGAGGCAACAGCTGATGGATTCAGGAATTTTTCAAGTCGTCCGAGGGGCGCCATAAACCCGTCCCTGCAGTCGCCCTCGGCCAAGGTCAGGAATGGGACTTTCCTGGACCATCTTGTCCTTAAGTTAACGAAATTGGTTACAGGCCTTTAATTTTCTCTGTCAACAGGGGTACAAACTGCTTCAGATCAGCAACTACCAGCACATCGGCAACTTCACCTATGGGGGCCTCCCTGTCCGTGTTGATCGCCACGATGAAATCCGACTTTTTCATTCCGGCAAGATGCTGAATGGCCCCGGAAATACCGCACGCCAAATAGAGTTTCGGGGAGACACTCTGCCCCGTTGTTCCCACCTGTCGATTATGTTCTACCCATTCCGAGTCAACAACCGGACGGCTGGCGCCATAATCTCCACCCAGAGCTTCGGCAAGATCGGCGATAAGAGAAACATTTTCCGCTTTACCGACACCACGTCCGGCGCTGACAATAATTTCAGATTTGGAGAGATCAACACCGCCCTGTTCGGCCTGTTCATAACCGCTGAATTCAATCCTGCCGGCAGGACTGCAATCCAGCTCTATTACTTCAGGTGTGCCGGTGGGGTCATCGGGAAGGCTGAAAGCTCCGGCCTGGAGGGTAACAACACATTTTTCGGTACCACTTTTAACTGTGCGTCGCAATTTTGCATTACAGGCGGGAACAATATAATTTCCGTCCGCAACTTCCACCACTTCGGAAACCTGAGCGGCTCCAAGGGCAAAGGCAACGCGGGGGGCAAGGTCCCAACCGTAGGAGGAATGGCTGAAAACGATGACATCAGGGTTTTCTTTTTCAATGGTTTCCAGGAGCAGCTGTTTGTGGCCGTCTGGATCAAATTCCGTGCAGTTGCTGACATCAGCCAGATAAAGTTTTCCGTCATACCGGGGAAGATTATCTTTATTTCCAACAAGAAACATAACGCTTTCAGCACCGATCAGTCCTGCAAAACCAATCAGTTCGCCGTAGCTGCCAAGGATTTCACCATCTCTGTATTCTGCTACAAGTAACGCTTTCATTGGAATCCCCCTTTAAGCCAGCACGCCGGTTTTTTCTTTTAGAATTGAAATCAGTTGATCAGCCAGTTCGCCGGCATCACCTTCCAGAATCAGACCGGTTCCTTTTTTCTCGGGATAAGCAATTTGTTCTGTCTGCAGCCTGTTTTCCACCTGGACAACCTCTGCCACAGGAATGGAAAGGAGTTCCTTTTTCTTGGCCTTCATGATGTTGGGCAGGGTTGGGTAGCGGGGAGTGTTGAGCCCGAGCTGACAGGTGAAAACGGCTGGTCCGCTGACACTGACCACCGCCTTTACACCACCTTCAAGTTCTCGCCTGGTAGTGACTTTTCCATCACTGTATTCAAAGTCAACGATGGTGGTAATACAGGGAAGGTTTAACATTTCAGCAATAAGAACACCAACCTGGGCAGACCCACGGTCCTGGGACTGCATTCCGGCGAAAATATAGTCAAAGTCTTTATCTCGCGCGTATTCAGCAATAATTGATGCAACGGTGAAGGGATCTTTTGTGGAGATATCATCATCGGCAATATGCAATCCGCGGTCGCACCCCATGGCCAGAGCCTTTTTCATGGTTTCCTTGACCTTGTCGGTGCCTATGCAGAGGACGGTGAGATCAGCGTCCTTTACCTGCTCTTTGAGCCTGACAGCCTGTTCAACACCATATTCGTCATATTCATTCATACGCCAGGCGAGGTCGGCACTGTCGTACCATTTGCCTTCACTGTCAATTTTAAACTTTGATTCCATATCAGGAACCTGTTTTATGCAGACTAGAATTTTCATTGTTTTTTCTCTGAGATATAATTCATGGGTTTTTTTGTTTCTCGACATCACCTGGTGAGATTTGTGCCGATAACCAGCCTCTGGATTTCGCTGGTACCCTCGTAGATTTCGGTGATTTTTGCATCCCTCATCATTCTCTCCACAGGAAAATCACGGGTGTATCCATATCCGCCGAGAATCTGTACCGCCTGGGTTGTAACCTTCATGGCTGTTTCACTGGCCATCAGCTTGGCCATGGCGGAAGCCTGGGAATAAGAGAGTCCGTTGCTGGCTTTGTAGGCAGCGTTATAGACGAGCAGCCTGGCTGCTTCAATCTGGGTAGCCATGTCGGCAAGTTGAAACTGTACTCCCTGAAAACGGGCAATCGGGGTATCAAACTGTTTGCGTTCTTTGGCATAGTCAAGGGCCGCGTCCAGTGCGCCCTGGGCAATACCTATAGCCTGTGACGCGATACCTATTCTTCCACCATCCAGAGTTTTCATGGCAATTTTAAAACCATGTCCCTCTTCACCCAGCAGGTTTTCGGCCGGAATTTCACAGTTTTCAAAAATAAGCTCCATTGTTGGTGAACTGCGGATACCAAGTTTCTGTTCTTTTTTTCCAAAACTGAAGCCGGGTGTTCCTTTTTCTACGATGAAGGCACTGATCCCATGATGTTTTTTGGCATCCTTATCGGTGCGGGCAAGGACGACATACACTTCCGCATCACCACCGTTGGTGATAAAAATTTTAGTACCGTTGAGAATCCATTTGTCCCCATCTTTTACTGCTGTGGTCTTTGTTCCTCCTGCATCAGACCCGGCAGATGGTTCGGTTAACCCGAAGGCACCCATTTTTTCTCCGCTGGCCATGGGGACTAAAAAGGTCTGTTTCTGTTCTTCACTGCCGAACAGGTATATGGGATTGGCCGCCAGTGAAAGATGGGCGGAGAGGGTGACTCCGGTGGAGGCGTCAACCCTGGATAACTCTTCAACAGCAATTGAATAACTGATATAGTCGGCCCCCGCGCCGCCGTATTCTTCTGGGAAAACTATGCCTGTCAGGCCCAGTTCCCCCAGTTTGTCAAACATCAGCCGGCGATCAAATTTTTCTTCTTCATCCCTTTCTTTTGCGGTGGGCGCGACCTCAGCTTCAGCAAATTCACGAACCATGCTTTTAATCAGGCTCTGTTCTTCAGTTAATTCAAAGTTCATTATGATTGCTCCGGGGATTGTGATGTTTTTTTTGATTTTTTAATATGATTACGAACGAAACACTGCCTGATCCTTGTTAGCCCGGGAATGGGTCTGTCTGGTCGGGCTTTTTGCAAAAATTAAATTTTACCTGTCAAAAAAAATCTGAATTGACTTTTTTATTCAGGGCAGACGGCGGGAAATTGTTCCCGCCGTCTCCTGAACAACAGTTGAAATTGATTCCTGTTCAGTTCAAGGTGGACTTATTTCTTCTTTGAGCTCAGCTCTGGGAAATCCCAGTAGAAAAATTCATTTGTCTGGGCCTTTGTGCCGGCTTCCTGCTTTTCAACTTCCTGTTGACGAAGTTCAACCCGGCGGATTTTCCCACTCAGGGTTTTTGGAACTTCCGGTACAAATTCGATGATTCTTGGAATCTTGAATTTGGCAAGAATGTCAATGGTATGCTTGAACAGTTCCAGTGCCAGCTCCCGTGAAGGTTCATAGGATGCATTCAGAATAACAAAAGCTTTGACCAATTGATGGTATTTCTTGTCGGGAACACCAACAATTGCGGTTTCAGCAACGGAGGGATGTTCCATGAGGGCACTTTCCACCTCAAAGGGGCCGATACGGAAATCGGACGATTTGATAACATCGTCACTTCGGCCGACAAACCACCAGTACCCGTCTTCATCAAAAGTCGCACGGTCGCCAGTATAATAAAAATTGTCTCTGAAAACATCAGCCATTTTGTCCGGATTGCCGATATACTCGGTGAACAGACCAATGGAACGCCATTTATCGAGTTTAACGACGATATGGCCAACCTCATCCGGCTTGGTGATAACATTTCCCTCATCATCGGCAAGAGCCACATCATACATGAAAGACGGCTGGCCGAATGAACCGGATCTCATTTTTCCGTTCATCCACGGGTGATTGCCGATCATGGCGGTGGATTCGGTCTGGCCATAGAAATCACGGATTTCAGTACCAGTCAGTTTCTTCCACTGGGAGATTACTTCCGGGTTAAGAGGCTCACCTGCTCCGATGGACTGCCGCAGGTTGGAAAGGTCATATTTGGACGTATCCAGGTTGATGAACATTCTCCAGGCGGTTGGCGGCGCACAGAACGTGGTGATTTTATGGGTGGAGATAGCATCAAGGTAGGCGTCACCGTCAAGAGTCGTAAAATTGAATCCTGATGCGGAGGCGCCGACGTTAAACGGTGCGAAAAAGCTCGACCAGGCCCATTTTGCCCAACCGGGAGCACCGAGGTTGTGGTGAACATCATCGGGACGGATACCGGTCATAACAGAAGTTGAGAGATGACCAACCGGATAGGATGTAGCGGTATGACCGACACGCTTTGGCAATCCTGTTGTTCCTGAGGTAAAAAAGCAGAAAAGCAGATCATCCGATCTGGTTTTTGCAGCTTCGGCTTCGGTAGCCTCTTTTTCCAGTTCAGAGTAGCTTGTCCAGCCTTCCTTGTTCCCACGGACCAGTTTTATTTTCGGGGTGGCACCGGTGAGTTTCAGGGCTTCATCAATGAGATCAGCATAGATTTCGTCCGCAAGGATTGAATCGGGAGCATATGTTTCAAACCTGAACTGCAGTTCACGTAAAGTCATGGTGGTGGCAGTGGGAACGGCAACAAGACCGCCTTTGATGCAGGCATAACTGGTAAACCAGGTTTCGGGAACAATCGGAACCATCATATACATGTTGTTTCCTTTTTCCACGTTTGCCTTTCTCAGGGAGTTGAGACACTGGTTTCCTCTGGCAGCGAATTCACTGTAAGAATAGGTGGCACTTTCCTTGGTCGCCAGGTCAGCCCAGACCAGTGCCTGACTGTCACCCCTTTCCTTCACGTGAAGATCTTCAAACACCTCCTCCGCCCAGTTGAAATATTCCGGAAGTTCCATGGCGTTCAGCTTTTCAAAGAATGCCTTCGCCGTATCTCTCTTCTGGTCATTGTCATCCATCAAGTTCAGGTCCATCACTTCCTTATACAGACTTTTCATACTCATAAATGACTCCTTGCAATATAGATTTGAAAGTAACTTTCAGGGTGATGAATATACCCTTTTTTCTGTGACCAAGTGACAAACTGAGCGCTCGGTCGGTATCCTTGGGTGCAATA
>NZ_JBPLBA010000241.1:0-12044 GCF_054039375.1 Desulfomarina sp.
GTATCATCAGTTTTGTCCCGACAATGGGGTATCTGCATGAGGGACATCTTTCTCTTCTGCGCATAGGTCGGCAGAAGGGTGATGATCTTGTATTATCGATTTTTGTCAATCCCGCCCAGTTCGGGCCCAATGAGGATCTGAGCACCTATCCACGTTCCCTGGAGAGGGATCTGGAGATGGCGGAAAAAGAGGGTGTTGATGTTGTTTTTGTGCCGACTGATTCCAGCCTGTATCCTGAAGGGTATCAGACCTATGTGGAACTGGACAAACTGCCGGGTCACCTGTGTGGCCTGTCAAGACCTGTATTTTTTAAAGGGATAGCAACGGTCGTTACCCAGTTGTTCAATATTGTCAAACCCCACGTGGCTGTCTTTGGTGAAAAAGACTTTCAGCAACTGGCGATAATCCGCCAGATGGTGAAAGATCTTAAATTTGATATTGATATTATAGGTGGACCGATAGTCCGGGAGAAGGATGGTCTGGCCATGAGTTCCAGGAATGCCTATCTTGAAGAATCCATGCGCCCCGCTGCGTTGAGTCTTTCGCGGGCGCTTGCCAGGGCCAGGGAAATGGTGCGTGATGGTATTGTTGACTCGGAACGTATCGAGCGGGAGGCCAGGGCTGTGCTCTCTTCTTTCCCTGATATCAGTATTGATTATATTTCAATCTGTGATCCTCTGACACTGGATGGTGTTCAGCAGGTCAGGGGAAAAACGCTGATGGCCCTGGCGGTGAATCTCAGGAAAATACGATTAATAGATAATACGATTCTGGATCCGGAATCTCAAGATTAACCTGTAGAGGATTAATCAACCCCCATGGTGATTGCTGCCAGGCAGGCTCTGGCTTTACTGAAGAGCCGGTAAATGTCTGAACCTGTGAGTGGTTGCCCCCCTATTTTAGAGGTATTTTTATGTATCAATCCCTGTTGCCTGTTTTGAAACCGCTGGTTTTTGAAGGAAAGAGTGGCGTTCTCGAAATAGTTCACAAGTACGATGATCGCGGTTTCTTTTATCTCAATGAAGGGATTATAGAACAGGTTGAAACAAAAAAACTCCAGGGAAGGCATGCTGCGGCTGCATGTGTAAGATGGGTGAATATCACCACCCGGTTTACGGAAGGTGGGCCGGGCAAGTATGTACCTGATCCTGATGTTGATACTAATGAAATTTTATCCTACCTTGAGAAGGTCCATAAGAATATTGCAGTGATCAATGATAAAATTTCCGATGATAACGCTATTTTTCAGGCCGATTTTGACCGGATAGGGGAAGTTGAACGACTGAGCGCCGGTGACCTCAAGGTGGCCATGCTCCTGGATGGAGAGCGGAACATAGAGCAGGTTATGCGCAAGTCGGGCAAGTCGGAGCTGGCTGTATTGACACATATCTGCAGACTGATGCTTGCGGGGGTGATAGAGCAGAAAATTTCAAAAAATATATTGGCTCCTGATGAACAGAACGACTTGCTGGTCTCCCTGGAAAAGGTTCTTATTGAACTTGTCGGTCCGGCTGCTTCGATCCTGATAGAGGATTCATTTGAAGAGATACAGTCCAGGCCCGGGGCGCTGGCAAAGGAAGACGTGCAACCCCTTTTTTCGGTTCTCCGAAAAGAACTTGACGGAAAAGACAGGGCAAGTTTCGACGCATGGAGTTCTTCCTTTCTATCAGGCAGGCTTACGAACTGACGCGCAATTGCTGATGAATATTTTTATGAGATCTTCCGAAGGAGTTTTGCCGTAGGTCTTTGTGAAGGCCTGTCGAAATTCGAGAACTGTGGAGAGAGAGCCGTTTGCCCCTGTTCTTGCGAAATACACTTCATCTTCCTGATTTTTATCCTGCATTCTTTCCAGAAATACTTTTGTGATTTCATCCGTCGGTGGAAAGCCAAATTCTTCGATGAACTGTTTTCTGAAAGTGAGGACAGTAGGTCGGGGTGTATCCGCGATCTTTCTGGCAAAATCCTGCTGATTTCGTTTCCCTGTTTTTCCGGATTCGGTTCTGGAAGTGCTGGAGGGTGTTGTTTTCTCCAGGTACAGTTTTGTCAGGTGTTCCGAAGGAGGTACGCCGTATTTTTTTTTAAAATCCTCAAGGAACTGCAGGACAGTTGAAGAGCTGCTGCAGATCACACTTTCCGCAGGACTACTGTCCGAGGTGCAGTCCGCGGGTTTCGGGACACCTGTAAACTCAAGGTATTCCCCCAGTTCCAGCTTGCTGATTTCAGCGATACCAAGAAAATAGTCAATGAGATCAATACCGGGACCATGACCGAACTCTTCAACAAATGCTGCATGCAGCCGTTTTAAAGTCGGTTCGGTCCCTTCAGCCGTTTCCTTGACCAGTGATACCTGGACAGGCCAGAGATTATTCAAGTTATGCTGGTTGCCGGGGTCTGTCATGGGTTATTTCTGTTTCCGTTTCAACAGGATTACCATGGATTTTCTTAACCGTTCGATTGCTTCCGCCAGCAGTTTTGTTTCATCTTTTGAGGCAACAACAACCGAAGAGGTCAGTTTACCCTTGCTCATAGCTTCTGTGGTTTTGGTCAGGTAAATTATCGGATCCGTGATTGATTTTGCCAGGACAACGGCGAGAAACAGGGTGGCGATAAAGACAACCGCGCTTATCCCAAGGAAAATATTTCTGAATGTTGTCACCGACCGATAGACTTCCCTGGTGGGGACGACCTCAACAACATTGCCGAGGAGCGTGTATTTTTTCTTATCGACAAAAACGGGTGCGGATGCGATGAGGTTATCCTGCAGAATTATCGTGTTGGGATTCTGGGCGCTGATGATCCGCTGTGCGGCACCCGGAAAATCAGTTTTGAAATTTTCTCCGGTATTGAGATCGCCCTGGCTGCCCCATTCTTTCCGGGAGTTTCGGTGTGAATAGTAAAACCCTTTATTATCAATAAAATAGAGCTGTTCATACCCCCTGTTCTTTTCTCTAACAAGTTTTAAAAATTTATCAGCCATGACGTTGAACAGGACAATCCCCTGGAACTGGTTATTTTTGTCATATATCGGAGTGCCGTACCTGATGACCGGTTTGAGTGGCTGCTCAACTTTTCCTCTTTCGCGATTCAGATCAAGTGGAGATATCATAAGCTGCCCATTGGTCAGCTCCGCTGTATCCGCAAAATAGTAGCGTTTTTTCTTGTTCTGCAGTCTGTCTTTTGCCACTACGACGCTTTCATCTTGGTTTCGGTCGACCCTGACGACCTCCATTCCGTTTGCGTCAAGAAAGCGGACCTGGTGGTAAATTTTTTTATGTTTTGAGAAGGCGAGGAAATCTTTTGCGAGGTTTTTCCGGAGTACATTCACATCGTTTGAGGACGGAGAATAAATATCACCTATCAGGGTTCGCAGGGTAACTGAGTCCCGGAGATAGAAAAGATCATTGGAGACATTTTTCAGAAAATCTTCAATTTCAAAGGAAATCAGGTGGACCTTGTCGTTCAGTTTTGCAGTGCTTGAGGATTTCAACGAACTGCTGATATTGCTCAGGGCATACCAGCCTATGGATACAAGGGGAATCAGTGAAATAAGAATAAAGGCAAGTAAAAGTTTGGTCCTGATTTTTCTCATTGTGTCTTCTCCGAAAGAGGTGCAGAGGCATTTCATGTTCTGGTTAAGTGCAATTACACAATATTAGCAGATAATTCTGCAGTTACATAATAATTTTTATCATGACAGCACTTATGTGACCAAAAATTTACTGCAATCTGTTCCGGTTAGTCATAGGCCGAACCAGGGAAGGCTTCGCAAGCGTTTTATGATATCACTTATTTCCTGCCTGGTCATTCACCGCCTTACGGCTGATATTTAAAATTGTCAGAAGAGATGATTCGAGATTTTATCGGCTGTTTCCTGCAGGGCAGGAATGGCTGATTCCAGGAATTCGCCGGTCATGCGAAAAGCCGGGCCTGCAATGACCACTGCAGCTTTCGGTGCACCGTCCGGACTCTGTATTGCCGCGGCCAGGGCGTGGGTGTCCCGATACCGTTCACCTCTGTCATAGGCGATTCCAGTCTGTCTTATTTCTTCTAATAGTTTGAGGTAGTCTTTTCTGTTGACTATCGTATTTTCATTGAACCTTGTGAATTTCTGCTGCAGGCAGAGTTCAAGAAATTTCGGGTCACTGTGGGACAGGATCACCTTGGCACCGGCAGCAACATTGATCGGCACCTGTTCTCCCTGCTGGAAGTTAAACCTGATATGGCTCGGGCCCTCCACGTGAAGAGCCAGGATAACATTTGTGCCCGAAAGCATCTCAAGGGCAACACTCTCTCCCATCATCTGTGAGAGCTCGGTCAGGTAAGGCTGGGCTATGACCAGCAGTTTGCTGTTAATTGACCTGGTGGTGGCCGTGCCGATTTTCAAAGCGGACCGGCCCAGCATGTACTTTCTGGTGATGGGATTCTGCTGCAGGAAACTGGTGGCAACCAGGAGTTTAATCAGTCTGCTTGTTGTGGATTTGTGGATGCCGAGTTTTCTGCTCAGTTCGGTTGTTCCCATTTCATTATTATATGGAGTAAAGGCCAGGAGAATATTGAGCGCCTTTTCTGCCGATGAGCTGTTGGTCGGTTTTTCCTGTTGTTGATTTCTGTTTTTCAATTTTACCTTCCTTTGTTCCGAATGCGTGAATCGTGTCCCGTATGTTGCAACTTAATAGAGTGTTGAACTATTCTTGTCAAGAATTTTTACCCATACGGAGATGTGGAAAGTGGAACTATTGACGTAACATGCCGAAAACAAAATATAAAAAAACAGATGAGCTCTTTCGATTACATGTAAAATGACCTTGACATGTTCGGTGGTCAGTGTAATATGGTTGCATATGTCGGTATTGCATTTGCAGTATATGGCACAAAAATAACAATGAAGTCATTGGGCGGGAAGGTGGTAATTTCTTGAAACAGGTTGTAAATCAATATGTTGTATGATTGGCCTTTGGTTATACCTGTCTTTTTGCACGGAGCCAATGAATGCAGCTTCTGTTAAGAGCATTTACCAATTTGCATGTAACACAAAGGAAATCACGAAGTCGTCAAGGATTTAAAGAAAAGGAAGCTCAACTTCGGGAGGTTATATAATGAGTGAACAGGTTTTTACCAATTGCACAAACGCCGGCCCTGTCAGCGTCTATGTCAAGGATGGGAAAGTTACGCGAATGCGGCCGCTGGTAGCCGATGAAAAGGATTTTAAGCCATGGACCATTGAGGCTGGAGGAAAGAAATATTCTCCTCCCAGGAAATTCGCGGTGGCTCCTTATGTCCATGCGGATCGCCGCAGACTCTATTCGGAAGAGCGGATAAAATACCCCATGAAACGGGTCGATTTTGATCCGAACGGGGAAAGAAATCCCCAGAACAGAGGTAAGTCTCCCTACGAGCGGATATCCTGGGATGAGGCTTTAGACATTGTTGCCGGAGAGATAAAAAGGGTCAAGGATACCTATGGCGGTGCGGCCATCAGTGGAATGACTTCTTCTCACCATAACTGGGGAATTGTCGGGTACAAGATGGGACCGTTTGCCCGTTTTATGAACCTGCTGGAATATACTCCTGTTCTGGATAATCCGGACAGCTGGGAAGGATGGCACTGGGGAGCCACCCATACATACGGGTTTTACTGGCGGCTTGGTATGCCGGAGCAGTATGATCTTCTTGAGGATTCTCTGAAAAATGCGGAAATGATAGTGCTCTGGTCGAACGATCCCGATACGACCAGGGGGACCTATACCGGTCAGGACTCAGCCCTCTGGCGTCAATGGCTGAAAGAAAAGGGCGTAAAGATGGTTTTTATCGATCCTTTCTATAATTTCACAGCCGGAGTCATGGACGGAAAATGGATCGCGCCGAGGATCGGAACCGATACCTGCCTTGCCATGGCCATTGCCCATGTCTGGATCACTGAAGACATCTATGACAAGGAATATGTGCGGGACAGAACTGTAGGCTTTGATGAATTCAAGGACTATGTGCTGGGCAAAACCGACGGCCAGGCCAAGACTCCGGAATGGGCCGAAAAAGAGTCCGGTGTCAAGGCCAGGGTGATTAGAGCTCTGGCCAGGGAATGGGCAGCCAAACGCACTGTTCTCTCAGGTGGCGCTAGAGGCGGCGAGGGCGGTGCGTGCCGCCAGGCATATGGAACGGAATGGGCGAGAATGATGGTTCTGCTCCAGGGTATGCAGGGTCTCGGCAAGCCGGGTCGCACCATCTGGGGGACCACCATGGGCGCACCTTCGGATACCAAATACTGGTTTCCGGCCTATGCGGATCTCCAGGGGCGGGTCTCTACCGCGGATATCGCCAAATATGTTCCCATGAACCCCACAAAGCAGAGACTGTGGCGACTTACCTTGCCAGATGCGGTGCTTAATCCGCCGGTCAGCTGGTATGGAGAGGGCTTCTGTGGCCAGTCACTGGAACAGCAGTTTACTCATTTTGAGTATCCCATGGAAGGCTACCCTGAAATCAGGTTGTTCTATCGGTATGGCGGTTCTTTCATGGGCACCATGAGCGATACCACCAAATGGGTCAAAATGTACCAGAGTCCGAAACTTGAATTTGTGGTTAACCAGGATATCTGGTTCAACAGTGAGACACGGATGGCCGATATTATTCTCCCTGCCTGTTCCAATTTTGAGCGGGATGACGTGGGCGAGTGGGGAGCGTGCGGCGGGTATACCTGCCATGCTTCCAGCGGCTGTAATTATAGAATTGTTGTCCGTCAGCAGAAATGTATCGAGCCGTTGTGGGAATCAAAATCAGATTACCAGATCCTGACCCTGCTGGCGGAACGTCTCGGTATGAAAGAGGAGTTCACCGACGGTCGGACCGAACTCGACTGGGTCAAGGCGTTTTATGAGTCTTCTGATCTGCCTGGGCTGGTGAGCTGGGAAGAGTTCAACAGGAAAGGGTATCATATCATCAATATTCCCGATGATTATAAAGCCACCCCGTCCCTTCGCTGGTTCGCAGAAGGCCGTGACTGCGATACCCCGGATACAAACAACCCGAAACGAAACACGGAAAAAGCGAAAGAACTCGGGACCTACTCAGGTAAGATAGAGTTTTCCTCCGAGAGTCTCAAAGCCAATTTCCCGGATGATGAGGAGCGGCCGGTATCGCCGAAATATATTCCAAGCTGGGAAGGTCATCACAGTGAGATGTATAAGGAATATCCGTTGCAGCTGATGTCTCCCCATCCGCGGTTCACCTTCCACTGTCATTACGACAAGCATACGGACTGGCTGGATGATATTCCCGGACATCGTATCAAGAAAGACGGTTATGCCTGGTGGCCGGCCAGAATCAGCCCTGAAGATGCAGGCTTACGCGGCATACAGAACGGCGATATTGTCAGACTGTATAATCACAGGGCTTCGGTCCTCTGTATTGCGGTGGTCACCGAGCGTATTCGGCCGGGTATTATTCACAGCTATGCCTCTTCCGCCAAATATGATCCCCTGGTTCCTGGGCAGGCCGATTCCCCGGACCGCGGAGGTTGTGTGAATATGCTTACGCCTTCACGGATGGTCTCGAAAAATGTTCCGGGAATGACACCCAACTCGTGTCTGATTGAAATTGAAAAATGGGAGGGCTAACAGAATGTCACGATACTCCATACTGATAGATGTAAGCAAATGCAACGGCTGCTATAACTGTTTTCTGGCCTGCCGGGATGAATATTACGGTAATGATTACCTGCCCCTTTCGGCGGCCCAGCCACTCAATGACCAGTTCTGGCTGCAGATAAAAGAAATAGAGCGGGGTGTCTACCCCAAACCGAAATTGTCCTATATCCCCACACCATGTATGCATTGCGAGTCCGCGCCATGTATAGACGCGGCAAAGGATGGCGCTGTATACCGCAGGGAAGACGGTATCGTTATCATTGATCCGGAAAAGGCCAGAGGCCAGGAAAGAATTGTCAATGCCTGTCCTTACCGGGTTATTTACTGGAATGAGGAAAAAGAAATACCGCAGAAATGTACAATGTGTGCCCATCGGCTGGACGAGGGAGTCAGGCAGCCCCGCTGTGTCGAGTCCTGTCCGACCGGAGCCATGGTTTTTGGTGACCTGGACGATCCGAACAGTGAAATCGCAAAACTTGCAGCTTCCCTTGAGGTGGAAGATTTTCATCCGGAATTCGGTACGGCACCCCTGGTGAAGTATATTGGAATCCCAAGGCGGTTTGTGACGGGGGAGGTTGTCTTTTCCGACAGGGAAGAAGAATGCGCCCAGGGTGTTACTGTAAAGTTGAGTGGAAACGGGTTGAATCTGGAAACCACCACGGATCTTTTTGGCGATTTTGAATTTGAAGGGCTTGAAAAAAATAAAAGCTATCAGCTCAACGTTTCTGCTGACGGGTACAAAGACATGGAGGTTGAGTTTAAAACATTCAAAGATGTCAATCTCGGGGAGATAGTACTTAATCCTGCAGGGTAATGAACAGGGGGAGATACTGGATTGTCGTGTCTCCTCTTTCTATTTTCAGAAATTTTTTTGAGGTCAGTCATGATCAGTGTAAAAGATGCGGAAGGTACGCCTTATGATGCCGCGAAACACTCGGAAGTATATGGACTCCAGAAAATTACAGAAGCGGTGTCTAAACGGACAACCGTCTGTTATTCCTATTTTCAGCCCAATGGTGGCGCGGAGATGAGCGCCTCTCCCAAGGAGAGAATTTATTACGTGGTCAAGGGGTCCATTACTGTCAGTGGTCCTGAGGAAAAACATGTTCTTAATGAAGGGGATCTCATTTATATCGCGCCCGGAGAAGAACGAGATATGGTGATTAACGGTGGTAAACCGGCCGAAGTCCTGGTAACGATAGTCACTCCATAAGCCGATCGAAAAAACTGTTTTCGGCCATGGGGTGGCTTTTAGATAACATGTAATTTCGCATGCAAGGGGTGGCGGGTTTCCACCCGGGGAGAAAAAATGAAAGATATATTCAAATTAGACGGAAAGATTGCGATTGTAACCGGCGGAGCCGGTGGGATCGGTGAAGCCCTGGCTCTGGGTCTTGGTATCCATGGGGCAAGTGTTGTTGTTTCCAGCAGAAACCAGGATGCCATTGACAAGGTTGCCGGGAAGATCACGGAAGAATCCGGCAATGAGGCCATTGCCATTGCCTGTGATGTGACCGATGAGGCCAGTGTGCAGAATCTGGCCGACAAGGTGAGGGAAAAATACGGCAGAATCGATATTCTTGTCAATGCCATGGGGATGAATATCAAACATGACGCATTTGAGTACCCGGTGGAAGACTGGCAGAAACTGTTCAAGGTTAATGTGGAAGGGACCATGATTGCCTGCAAAACCATTGGCAGGGTCATGCGTGATCAGAAAGGTGGTGCCATTGTCAATCTTTCTTCCGTCCGTGGTATTCGCGGTTATACCGGTGGAAACAGCGGATACTGTGCCACCAAGGGCGCAGTTGAGCTGATCACCAAGGCACTGGCCCTGGAATGGGCTCCCCATGGGATTCGGGTTAATGCCCTTGGCCCAGCCCTGGTCATTACTCCCGGAACTGCCCATATCGCAAAGGATCCGGCCCTTGCAGCCAAGTACGCGGCTGCCGTGCCCATGGGACGAATCGGTATGCCGGAAGATATGGTGGGAGCGGTTATTTACCTGGTGTCCGAGGCTGCCGGTTTTGTTTCCGGCCAGACCATCTATGTGGATGGCGGCCTGACTGCAGCCTGATGATTTGGATCCTTCTGAAGTGCAGGATTCAGGTGGAATATAATAACTCAAGTGAGGAAAGATAGATGACAACAGCTCGAATTTTGAGTCAGGCCAGGGAAGAGAAAAGAACGGTCCTTACCGAAATTGAGGCCAAGCAGATTCTGGCGGAGGCTGGGATAAACTGTACGGAAACAGTACTGGCCACTTCCAGGGAAGAGGCTGTGGACCTGTGCGAAAAAACAGGATACCCCGTGGTTTTGAAGGTATCCTCGGTTGATATCAGTCATAAAAGTGATGCCGGCGGTGTAAAAGTGAATCTTAATTCAAAGGAAGAGGTGGAAAAGGCCTTTGATGACATCATGGCTTCCTGCAAGGCGTACGCGCCGGATGCGGATATTGAAGGCGTTGCTGTACAGACCATGGCCAAACCGGGCACGGAGATCATTATGGGCATGATCAATGATGCCAGTTTCGGTCCTGTGGTGATGTTCGGTCTGGGGGGAGTTCTGGTTGAGGTCCTGAAAGATGTATCCTTCAGAATTGTTCCTATCGATAAAAATGACGCGGTGGAGATGACTTCCGAGATCCAGGGGAAGAAACTGCTGGAGGGGTACCGGGGACAGGATCCTGCGGATGTGGAATGTCTGCGCGATATGCTGGTGAAACTTTCTGACTTTGTTGACGCGACTCCGGGAATTGAAGAAATTGATATGAATCCGGTCTTTGCTTATAAGGATGGGGCAGTGGTGGTTGATGCCAGGATAATCCTGTCATCGTGAGAAGAAATTCCTCCAAAAAAAATAACCCATTCGAACATAACAGCGCATAGCGACACGATGAATATAAGGACGGTAATATTATGATGGAATTATTTTTTAAACCGAAATCGGTGGCAATAATCGGAGCCAGCGGTACTCCCGGAAAGCTGGGATACGTCATTGTCAATAATATCAAAGGCAGTGACTTCAGCGGTGAGGTGTATCCCGTCAACCCGAAGTCGGATGAGATTCTGGGCTACAAGGTCTATAAATCTGTCCTGGAGATTCCGGGAGAGGTGGATCTGGTGATCACCGCTCTGCCAACCCCGAAACTGACGGTCATGACCATGGAAGCCTGTGCGGAGAAAGGCGTAAAGGCCGTTATCATAGAATCCGCGGGTTTTGCTGAGATGGGCGGTGACGGCAAGGTCTACCAGGAGCAGATAGTTGAGATCGCAAAGAAAAATAATATCAGGGTCATGGGACCCAACTGTTCCGGGATCGTCTCCCGCAATATCGTCACTTCAATTTATCCCATGACGAAAAAAGTGCCCGACGGCAACGTGGTGCTCATTGGTCAGTCTGGACTCCTCGCTGCGGGTATGGCTTCAGACATAGTTGAAAATGAAAGCCTCAACATCAAACAGGTCTGTTCCATCGGTAATAAATGTGATGTCAATGAAAATGATCTGCTTGAATATTTCGGCGGGCAGGATGATGTGGATGTCATTTCCATGTACCTGGAGACTATCAGTGACGGGCGGAACCTGACAAGAATAGCGAAAAAGGTTGCCGCGGAAAAACCGGTTATCTTTCTCAGCGGCGGACGCACCGAAGCTGGGGCAAAAGCGGCAATGAGTCATACCGGCAGTATAGCGAGTAATGCCAAGATTGTGGAAGCGGCGGTTAAGCAGACCGGGATGATTATGGCCGATGATTTTACCGAGCTCAAGGATTTTGCCAAGGTTTTTTCAACACAGCCCCTGCCCAGGGGTAATCGGATTGCGGTGATTACGCTCGCGGGCAGTGTGGGTGTCAATGTCTCAGATCTCTGCGCAAGTCACGGTCTTGAACTGCCCAGGCTGACGGAAGAGACAACGGAAAAATTAAAAGACATGTTTGATACCCCGGTTTCAAATCCGGTGGATCTCTATTTCAGTGTCACCAAGATCGGATTCACCAGAACCCTGGAAACCACTTTCCCGGACGCGTTCAGGGATGCCAATATCGATGCGGCCGTTCTGATCCTGGCTGGGTTTGAATACACCCAGGAGGCGGTGCAGAAAAAAATTATCCAGAAGATTGTCAAGGATGTCGGCAAGCCGGTGGTTGTCTGCATGATCGTCGGTTACAACAGGTACAAAAATGTCATTATGGATGAGATGGGTAAGGAACTGCCGGTTTTCCCATCGCTTATTTCGGGAGTGAAAGCCCTGAGCAAACTGTGTGAATACGGCATTCGCCGACAGAAAAAATCTGCCTGATGGGGGAAGTATGACTTTTGAGAACATTATCCTGGAAAAGGAAGAAAATATCGCCGTCATAACCTTTAACCGTCCCGAGGCGATGAATGCCCTCAATATC
>NZ_JBPLBA010000242.1:0-18200 GCF_054039375.1 Desulfomarina sp.
GCTGCAGTTGACCGGACTTCCCGATTACGACACAGCCCTGCTTTTTCAGGAGGAATTTATCGGTCTTCGCTCAATCCTGAACGCCGAACTTATCAATTTTGAAGCAGGAGGACTCTCATTCTTTGAAATCGAATGCACCGGCAGCGGCAGCAGTTTTGCCCAACTTGTAAACAATGCCATAATTAAACCGATCAATAAAAAACTTGACGGTCCCAGGCTCAAACTTATTTCTCAACATGGCAATGTTGTGACAGTTGCTGTTGATCCTGGAAAAGAGGCAGGAGGACTGCAGGAAGCCATCATGTCCAACCCTCCTGCATCCCTGGCTGCAGCATCGCCTGAACGCGTGAAACAATTAATACAGAGTGCTGATTTACTGGAAAAAATTGTCAAAATGAACCCTGCCCTCAAGTAGCGGAAAAGGATCATTATATTGCTCTTATATCCAGTTTTGTAATTGGTCACAGGTATCGCAGATTTTTTTGCAAACAACCCTAACCAGGACTTAACAAGTCTAAACTCCCACAGGAGGCCCACATGAGAAACAGTTTTCTTGCCTTGATGTCACTGACAATCTTTTCCCTTTCCGTCTTTCTTTCAGGCTGCGTACCTACCAGTACCGGTTCCGGCGGATCGGCTTCTCTGATGGCAAACAAAACAGCCGATCAGAGTTTGTACAAACCCGTCAATTATGCCAATGCAAATAAAAAGGGACCAACGGTCATCGTCCTTCCCGGAAAGATAAAAAACAGCAATGCTTCGTTCACCCAGAAAGTCACACCTAATAATATCGCAGATTTTGCTGAAATTGAGCTGAGTAATGCTAATTTCAGGGTGCTTGAGCGAACGGATCTCGGTCCTATGCTGAAGGAAGTCGAACTGGCTGTCAGCATGGGCAATCCTTCTGCCCTGCAGAAATTCAAACGTGGTAAATTCAAGTCCACAAAATGGTTTATAAAATTTGATATTCTCAAGGCTGAAAAAGTAGCCACGGCCGGACAGGGCTTTGATGGTGCCGCAATCGGTTCTATCTTCGGTTCTGTTGTGGGTGGTCTGACCGGAACAGTGGGGTCCACAACCATCAGGTCAGCCAAGGCAAGTGAAGACGCGGCAGTATGGATTATCGGTTTACGCTATAAGATTGTCGATGCCTCGACAAGTGAACAGGTTGCCACAGGATATGTGGAAAAGAAAATGGAAACCGGCAAGAAAACCCAGGGACTTCTCGGAATATCCGGAAATGCTGAGCAGTTGACAACTCTTGACACCATAGTACAACGACTGGTGCAGGAGGCGGTGGTGAAAATAGACCAGAGGAAATAAATAAATCAGGGCCGACCGAAACCAGGCGGGTCGGCCTCAATGAGGTTTCATTCCTTCTCACTATCACCCGGTCAGAAGAGCAAATCGTTCCCAGAAGTCCGGAAAAGATTTTGCCACACATTCTTCCCCGCGTATCCTCACCCCCTCCACCCTTAAACCGGCCACAGCCATACTCATCGCCATCCTGTGATCCTCATAGGTCTCAATCTCGGCGCCTCTCAGATTTTTTCCTCCGTCACCATGAATCACCATACGGTCTTCAAATTCCTCTATCTTCACCCCGAGTTTTCCAAGCTCCGTCACTACAGCGGACAACCGGTCACATTCCTTGATGCGCAGGTGAGCAATATTCTTTATTTCCGTTTTTCCATCAGCAAAAGCGGCGACAACAGCCAGAGTGGGAACAACATCGGGCATATCCCCCATATCCACAGTGATCCCCGTGAGACGCTCACTGCCGTGGAGGGTGATTGTTTTTCCGGATCGAACAACATTGCAACCCATCCGTCCCAGAAGGGGCACCAGCATAACGTCACCCTGGAGAGAGGGGACAGGAACATTTTCAACGGTAACCGAGCCTCCTGTCACTGCGGCTGCGGCCCAGAAATATGAAGCATTGGAACCATCTCCTTCAATCTCATATTCCCTCGGCCGATAACATCCACCGGGTACGGTGAACCTGCTGAAATCCGGGGCAGCCTCCACTTCAATACCGAAATCAGCCATCACCGCCAGGGTCATGGCAACATACGGTTTTGAGAGCACCTCCCCCTCCACGTGCAGTTCTGCCTGTTTTCCGGCATAAGGCGCCACCAGTAAAAGAGAGGAAAGATACTGGCTAGACTGCCCTGCAGGAAGAATCGTAGTCCCCCCTGCAATACCGCGCGCCTCGATTTTCAGCGGTGGACACCCACTGCCCTTCATCGAGGAAATATCAACGCCCCAGCCTCTCAAGGCTCTTATCAATGGATCAATGGGGCGAGAATGCATCCTCTCATCCCCATCAATAATATAACTTCCCCGACCAAGGGAAACAACGGACGTGAGAAAACGGGTGGCCGTCCCGTTATTTCCAAGAAAAATTGTTTTTCCATCCGACTTGACAGATCCTCCCCGGCCTTCAACAAGCCAGTCTTTCCCCTTTTCTATGGCTATTCCCATCTGTGCCAGGGCACCTGAAGAATATTCAGTGTCCTCACTTTCAAGAGGTCCGATCAAACGGCTTCTGCCATCCGCCAGGGCGGCTGCAATCAACGCCCTCTGGGTCAGGCTTTTGGATCCGGGAACTGAAACGGTGGCTTTAATTTTTTTTTCGGCCGGCTGTATGATCTTCATTGTCTTTATTTCTCTTTTAAATGTAACTACTCACAGGGTTAGCAATTATGTGATTTTATTACCTCTGAACTGTAATTGCTCACAGGTGCCGCAGATTTTTGCAGGCTCTTCTTCGCTATAGCCTACTATGCGAACAAAAGAGACCGTGTAAAGGTGCGGTACCTGTGAGTAATTACTTTTAAATTTACATTTCTCTTAAACCACCATCAAGTGCCCCGATCAGGCTTCTCACCGAAGGCAGTTTCTCGGCGGTCACGTAATCACTGATACCGTCAACAACCTCTTCACTGGCTCTGGGATTGACAAAACTGGCTGTACCGATCTGGACAGCCGAAGCCCCGGCCAGAAGAAATTCAAGGGCGTCTTCACTGGTTTCAATACCACCGATACCAATTACAGGAACAGAAACAGATCCGGCAACCTGGTACACCATCCGCAGGGCAACCGGTTTGATAGCTGGTCCGGACAGGCCACCGATGATATTGCCCAGGACAGGCTTTCTCGTTTTTACATCAACAGCCATGCCGATCAAAGTATTGATCAGTGAAATGGCATCAGCGCCTCCGTCTTCAACACTTTTGGCCATCACGGTAATATCTGATACGTTGGGAGAAAGTTTGACCATAACCGGCACGTCAGCTCTCTCCTTGACGGCCTTTGTTACAGCCATTGCCATGTTGGGATCTGTCCCGAAAGCAACTCCCCCCTTCTTCACATTGGGGCAGGATATGTTAACCTCAAGTCCGGCAACACCTTCAACTCCCGCCAGTTTTTCTGTGATTTCCCTGTATTCATCCAGGGAATCTCCAAGGATGTTGACTATTACGGGTATGTTGAGCCCAGCCAGGTAAACCATTTTTTCAGCAATAAATTTATCCACACCCACGTTCTGCAGGCCAATGGCGTTAAGCATACCACACGGGGTTTCAACAATCCTGGGAGGAGGGTTTCCTTCACGGGGATAGAGAGAGATACCTTTGACAATGACAGCCCCCAGCCGATGCAGATTCATCAACTGCTCAAATTCCCTGGCATAACCAAAGGTACCCGAAGCTGTCATAACAGGGTTGGCAATTGTCAGGGAACCACCAATATTCACCCGAAGATCGGGCCCTGTATTCTGAGAATTGTTCACGAATTCCATATCAGCTCCTCCGCGTCAAAAACAGGCCCGTTCAAACAGACATGGGCATATGTACCCTTCCTGGTCTTTCTGCTGCAGCCCAGACAGGCCCCCATCCCACAGGCCATGACACTCTCTACCGAAACCTGGCAGGGAATAGAATGATCCCTGCACAATTTTCCAATCCTCGCCATCATCGGTTCCGGGCCACATGTATAAACCATGCTTTTTCCTGAAAGTTCCTCTGCGTCAAGCAGATCAGTCACAAAACCTTCGTGACCGAAAGAACCGTCATCCGTAGCTGTCAGCAGCCTCAAGCCGAACTCCCGGAAATCCTTCACCAGCGGTTCCACTTCAACTCTGCTGCGTCCTCCAAGGATAATCAGATCTCCGTTGCGTTCGCGTTTTAAGCGGCAAATTGATTTCGCCAGAAAAAGCATGGGCGCAATACCCAACCCTCCCCCGATGAGAATGGCCGAACCTGTTTTTTTAACCTGAAAACCACGCCCGAGAGGGCCAAACATGGACACCTCCTCTCCGACCTTGACCCTGGCAAGCATATCCGTGCCACGGCCGACAATCTTAAAATAGATCTGTAACTGCCCGGAAGAACTTGTCTGATGAATTGAAAACGGCCGTCGAAGCAGGGGGTCCTTTCCCAGACCGGCCTTAATCATGACAAACTGGCCGGCCCTTGCGACCCGTGCAATATCCGGGGCACGAAATGTGATGCGATAATTTTCGTGTGAAAACTGTTCAACACGTAATACTGTTGTTTTTTCCTGGTATTGTGACATGGTTATAGATACACTTGGAAGAGTTAACGAAACTTAACTGGTGTCTGTTCAGAAATATGGATTTTTGTTCGAGATCAAGGCGCACGGGAAATTTTACCGCAGGCATACAGTTGATATCGGAGTCTACGCTTACCTCCGAGGATAAAATTTTCCGGGCACCGCAGATATCAGGCAAAAAGACCAACTATGGTAACTGGTCACAGGGGTAGCAATCATATGATTTTATTACCTCTGAACTGTAATTGTTCACAGGTGCCACGTATTTTTGCAGGCTCTTCTTCGCTATAGCCCTACCTATGCGGACACAAGAGACCGTGAAAAGCTGGGGTACCTGTGAGCAATTACCAACTATGGGCAGGCACTGACTGCCTATTATTTAAAACAGTACAACACAGTTCACATGATTTCTACTCCATTTCTCATGGCAGCGGCAGCTCTTCTGGGCCTGGTAATCGGTAGTTTCCTCAACGTAGTTATTCTCCGGCTTCCTTCGAAAGACAGCTCCATAGTTTTTCCGGCCTCCCACTGCCCCGGCTGTAAAACACCTCTTGCATGGTACGAAAACATTCCGGTTTTCAGCTTTTTTTTCCTGCGAGGCAAATGCGCCCACTGCCGGGCCACCATATCGTTCCAGTATCCCCTTGTGGAAATACTGACGTCATTACTGGCAGTTGGTGTTCTCAAGACATTCGGCTCTTCACTGGAAGCAGCTGGATATTTCATTTTTGGAGCGGCTCTCCTGGTGATTATTTTTATTGATATCCATCACCAGATCATTCCTGATGTAATCAGCCTGCCGGGAATTATTCTTGGATTTTCTTTCTCAGTCTTCAGTCACCATCTCAGATGGCAGGACTCTCTGACAGGTATCATTCTCGGAGGCGGCGTTCTCTATTCGATTGCCCTTGTTTACTCACTGCTCCGCAAACAGGAGGGAATGGGGGGCGGAGATATCAAACTGCTGGCAATGATAGGCGGCTGGCTTGGCTGGCAGTCACTCCCTTTTGTTATATTTTTCAGTTCCTTCACCGGATCGATAGTCGGCCTGATTGCCATGAGGTCCCAGAAAAAAGGGGGCAGCACCCGCATTGCCTTTGGTCCTTTTCTCTCATGCACGGCTCTTGTTTACCTCTTTTTTTCAGTACAGATCCTTGATTTTTACCGTTTCTACTTTTTCGGACAGTAACCGAAAAGTAATTGGTCACAGGGGTGGCTACTCTGTGATTTTATAGAAAGCAAGGTCATATCATTTTTCATCCAGGATTGTCCGTGCCAGTTGCTGCCCGATCCTGAGGGCAATGACTTTCTGTTCCCTGTTATGACCATATCCCGGATAATGTTTTCTGAACCACGAATTTTCCTTTCGCACCATTTTCCCCCGTAACTGCAGAACAAGTCCCATGGTCCGCCACGGTTCCCTGATAAGATGGGTGAAAACAATCGGTGATTGCACCAGGGCTCCATGTTTTTTCAGATATCTTCTCAATTCCCAGTTATGAACCCGCCAGTATGCCCTGCATGAAATCAAGGGAATGACGCACTGGCCACGCAGCTCATCACCATGATTGTCAAGGAAATCGAGAACAGGTCCACTGGGATGATACGACCAGGTCGGGCCTGCCAGTATAACCCTGGACCAGCGGCCTGAACATGTTTTTTCAATTGGTTTTATTTTCGACCGGAGAAGAAAAAATGTCTGAATCGTGGCCTTGAGCAGATCATAATAGGATTTAAACGGGAAATCATAGGGCGACACGGGAGTCAGTTGTTGAACGCTGACCTCAACGCCTTCACCTTCCAGACCTTCAATAATTCTGTTTAGAAGCAGTTTTGTCTGACCTGTGAAGGAATAATAAATTATGAGTACACGTTTTTTTTGCAATAGCAACTCTCTTTGTAACCACTCACAGGGGAAAACAACCTTAATTGGTCACAGGGATAGCAACTCCATGACCAATTACCTTTACCGAGGACGCGAAGTTCAGGTTAACAACAATCAGATAAACCGGCATGGCCGGACTCTATGGCTCGGCCACAAAAAGCCAATGAAAATCCCAACTGCGGCGATACAACCCTCAGCCGAGGATTTTCAGATAAATCTAACAAAAAAAAAAGCCCCCGACAAGTCGGAGGCTTTTTTCTTTTTTTCAGCGTATCCTTCTCAGGCTTCAACCTCGTGTTCCACCCCAATGGCAATTTTATACAACAAAGTCACCAGGAGAAAACCAGTAGCCCATATCCCAAGGGTAATCCCTATTTCATTGGCAGTGGGATAGTACTCTGTAATTTCCTCTAGAGGGCTGACAACCAGACCACCCATGACAAAACCAAGTCCCTTGTCGAGCCAGAGCGCCACAAAGATCATCACACAACCGATGCCAACCATGAGGTCTGTTCCGGTTTTCCTTATTTTCATGTAGGCAAACAGGCCGAGCCCACCAAAACAGAGCAGAACCGAACTCCACATGAAAGGAACAAGATTATTGTAGACATGCCCGTGATGCTCAAGCCCGAAGAAAAGGTATTCCAGTGAATGCTTATGCCCAGGGATATTGGAATAATAACCGACAAAGAACTCAAGCAGCACAAAGAACGCGTTAATCAGGGCCGCATACATGATAATGGTTGTCAGCTTGCTGATGGCCTCCTTACCGGCATCAAAATTGGCCACACGCTTCATGATAAGGCAGGCTACCACAATAAGAGCCGGTCCCGCTGCAAAGGCAGACGCCAGAAAACGGGGCGCAGTAATGGCGGAAAGCCAGAAATGACGACCGGGAAGACCACAGTAAAGCATGGCGGTTACCGTGTGAATGGACACGGCAAATGGAATGGAAACATAAACAAAGATATAGACCCACTTTGGTGGCTTGACCTGTTTACGCTCTGCTGTAAGAATGACCCAGCCACAGATAACATTGAGCCCCAGGTAACCAAGAAGAACAACCATATCCCAGAACAGCATGGAATTAGGGGTCGGGTGCAGCATCATATTCAGACCACGCAATGGTTGTCCAATATCCGCCATGATAAACATCAGGCACATCACGATTGATGCAATTGCCAGAAATTCACCGAGAATAGTGAGACGACCGAACACTTTGTAATTATGAATATAGTAGGGCAGAACAAGCATCAACCCTCCTGCAGCAACCCCGACAAGAAAGGTAAATTGTGATATATACAATCCCCAGGACAGATCACGTCCCATTCCGGTCAACCCCAAACCGAAGAGAAATTGTCTGATATAACAGATCGCTCCAACACCGATGAATGCGCACAAAACAGCGAGCCACATCCAGTAGCGAGAGTTTCCTTTAAATACTTTTTCAATCATGACATCCTCACACTATGTAAAAGACTGACGGTTTCGTTCCAAGGGACGGCTTCCTCTGGATCGTATTTTCTTTTTCAAGAACTTTACGAATTTCCGATTCGGGATCATTCAGATCTCCAAATACGATAGCACCGGATTCCTTGACTGCTTCGAGACAGGCGGGCTCTTTCCCCAGTGCGAGGCGCTCACCACAAAAATTGCATTTTTCCACTACACCACGCATACGGGTCGGGAAATCCGGATTATACTCCTTGATATAAGGCCTCGGATTCTCCCAGTTGAAACTCCTGGCACCGTAGGGGCAGCCCATCATACAGAACCGGCAACCGATACAGCGATGAAAATCCATGGCAACAATACCGTTTTCCTTGTTGACAAAGGTTGCCTTTGTCGGACAGACCCGAACACAGGGAGGATTGTCACAGTGATTACATAATACGAGGAAATTATTTCCCTCACGTGTTTTTGAAGCATGATAGGAAGAGTGCTCAGGAAAAACATTTTCAAAGGGCATCTCCCATATCCACTTGATTTCACTTTTTCTGCTGTCAATCTGCGGAATGTTATGCACCTTGTTGCATGCGGCAATAGCCTTTTCCATCAACTCAGGCTTGCCATAGAGTTTCCGCATATCTATAACCATACCGAGGCGAATCCCCTTGGGTGCTTCTTCGGTACCATGGGCGGGGGCCATGTGCCCTTCTTCCGGAGCACCATGTTCCGCTGCTGTTCCATGGCCCGATGAAGCCAGTGCCGGAGAAGATGTCAACTTGACAACAGCCGGAGCGCTGATACCGGCAAGTGCAGTGGCACCCGCCATCTTCAGGAATTTTCTTCTTTGCTTATCCATTAGTGAGTCTCCTTCTTCGACACTACGTCTGCCGGAGTCAGGTGACAATCCCAGCAGTACGGCTTAACAGAGGTATATTCGTGACAGGAGTCACAGAACTTTTCCTTGCTTGTGTGACACTGCATACAGGCCATCTGCAACCCTTTGCGATATTGCTTGCCATCAACCGTTATAATATCACGCTTGTTATCACGAAGAACGGCATCTCTCCACTCATTCAGCAGTTGCATATGAGATGCCCGCATAACAGATTCCGGTGCCACACAGTTCTTTTCTCCGCCGGGCGGCAGCTCAGGTTTCGGCGCGGGACCTGCAGTCGAGAACGCGTTGTACCAGAGCGGGAAAGTGACAACGAGGACAAAAATCGCCAGTCCCGGAATAATTGTTCCTTTATTGTACATGAGATAACTCCTCTATTCAGATCAGGATTTAGAAAACCATCGTCCGGAGGCCTTCTTCAAGCTCCCCGCGAGTCTCGCCTTCCTGGACAATCGCGTTGGCAACGAGCTCCGTTACTCCGCAGACCCCGACCTCGGGTGTCCAGAAATTATTCAGGGTAGTCAGCGTCGCCCTGTCGATCGCACACACACAGGAAAGCATGTTAACTCCGTGCTTTTCATGGACATACTTCACTGCGTTTGCCCTGGGCAATCCTGATCGCATTCTCAACTCCATAATTTCATCGGTATTCAGACCGGTTCCTGAACCACAGCAGAATGTCTGCTCTCTGATGGTGTTCTCAGGCATCTCCACCCAGTCCACCACGTGATCAAGAATATAACGCGGTTCATCTATCAATCCCATCGCCCTTGCGGGATTACAGGAATCATGGAAAGTCGCCTTGACATGACTGTTACGGCTCTTATCCAGCTTCAACTTACCATGTTTGATAAGATCGGCGGTGAATTCACTGATATGAACCATTTTGGTGGAAGCGGCATTTTCAAAAACAGTCCCGGTAATCGGAGAAACCGGTTTTTCCAGGAAATCCGCAGGACCGTTCATAGTGTCCATATACTGGTGGACAACTCTCCACATATGACCGCATTCTCCACCAAGGATATATTTTACCCCGAGACGCTCTGCTTCCGCGTACATTTTGGCGTTCAGCTTCTTCATCGCCTCATTGTTGGTGAAAAGTCCGAAGTTTCCACCCTCTGAGGCATAAGTAGACCAGGTATAATCGAGACCAATGGCCTCAAAAAGAAGCAGATAGCCCATGGCCGTATAGAGTCCCGGTTCAGCAAAGACATCCGCTGATGGTGTAATAAAAAGGATCTCGGCCCCTTTTCTGTTAAAACTTATATTGGGCTTGATTCCGGTAAGATTTTCAACATCGTCCACCAGAAACTCAACATTGTCTTTAAAGGTATGAGGCTGAAGCCCCATATGGTTACCTGTGCGGTTCGAATTTGAAACCGGCTCCAGAATCCAGTTGATACCGACACCTACCAGATGCAGCAGTTCACGGATCATCATGGTTACTTCAGCAGTGTCGATGCCGTATGGGCAGAACACGGAACAACGCCGACATTCCGTGCACTGATAAGAATACATGAACCATTCCTTCAGCACACCCACTGTCATTTCACGGGCTCCTGCCATTTTGCCGAGTATTCTTCCGGCAAGAGTAAAATCATTTCTGTACACGGAGCGCAGCAGCTCAGCCCGCAGAACAGGCATATTCTTGGGATCACCCGTGCCAAGGAAAAAGTGACATTTATCCGCACAGGCTCCGCAGCGAACGCAGCAGTCCATAAATATTTTCAGAGACCTGAACTTATCCAGGCGCTCCTTAAGTCCCTTCAGGATAATATCCTTCCAGTCTTCTGGAAGTTTCCAGTCATCGTCTTCGGGTGACCATTCCCGTGCATTGGGAAAACTCAGGCCAGACTGGCTGTTGAGATATTCCACCTTGTCTTTTTTGGCCACGTAGGCATAATTTCCGGGTTTAAAATGCACCGGAATATCCATCCAGTCCCTGGTAGGTATTGCTCCAGTTGCCAAGGATGGTCCCTGCACTACGCTCTGCGATAATTGTTCTAATTTGGGAACTGACATCTTATCTAATCCTCATAAGCTAGTTTTGGGTCAATACTGTTTTATTCTTCATCCTTTTTCGGCGGCAACTCTTTTTCAACCGGAATTCCGGCATCTACCATGAACTCTCTGAACTCGTCCTCATATCCCGCATAGGAGTGAGGAAGGATCCTCGGATTCCACGGATTTATATGACGTACTGCCCGACTGTTGTTCTTCATATTCCGGGTAGGACTCATGAACACTCCGGCAAAGTGCATCAGTTTACTGAAAGGAAAATAAGCAATCAGTACACAGACAAGGAAAAGATGGATATAAAAAATAGCTCCGATTTTCGTACCGATAACAGGGGAAAATGTTACAAGCCCCACGGCCAGTTGCTTAATGGTGACAATATCAATATCAGTCCGGAGAAAATAACGCATCAGGATTCCGGTGGCACCAATAGAAAAAATAAGAACCAGCGGAAAATAGTCGTTAATCAGGGAAATAAAACGTACATGACGATTGACAATACGCCTGCTGAAAAGCAGCACACATCCCGCGAGAAGTCCAACATCGGTGATATACCAGGTTGGCGCACCCACCTGAAAGATACCGTCCCCGAACTCCAGCCAGCCGATCCAGGCCGGAATAGGATCGAGAAACAGTCGCATATGCCTGATTATAATCATTAAAAATGAATAATGAAAAATCAGGGCAAACAACCACAACCACTTGGAAGATTCGTAGGTGAGTTTTGGACCATCGTGAATTTCTGATTTGGTATTCCTGAAAAGCGACCTGAACGTCACAATTTCAAGAAACATCCGAGCCACTACTTCCGGAAACGTATCAGGTGCTTCCAATCTGTTATGCTTGATAAAATCCAGCGATTTACCCTGACCACAAGTGGTCTGGATCGAGAAAGGAACAGGAGATTTCCCCCACTGTACCACCCGATAAATGCAACCGCCCAGGAAGATCATCATGGCCAGATACGGCAGAGCGACACCAAACAGATAAGGCATCCCGGGTACCTGTGATCCGAGCCAAGCAATCAGAATCAAAGCAATGACTGCCAGGAATGAGAAGGCATACTTCATTTCTTACCTCGCTTCAATTAAACTGAGTTTTGGAAACAATAAAATAAAAAGAAAAAAACCTTTCGTTTTTATTGAGACCAGTTAAAAACTATTTACCGTCTTAATTACTTTCTTGTTTTCAGCCAACATGGCCGAAGGGCACTTGCTGTCCGTCAATATCTGACGGCCGGATTTGATTTCGTCAATACGAACCTGGTAAAGCCGTTCACGATAACTCATGTATATATCAAAGGCGGCCAAAACTGCCAGATCCACCCTGAACTCAAAATCATACAGCTCACTGATAAAACGGCTTCTTTCCTTATCCCCTTCAAAGGCCTCGCGAACGATATGTTTGACAGCATTTATCGGTGCCACCGCCTGGGCCGGTGTAAATTCCTGAACCGAGCGAATGGAGATAATCTGCTCCAGCGGACCGGAGAACTCCTTCACGTCACCATCTCCCGTAAGAAGCAGAAAAAGCTTCTTCAGACCTTCTCTGAAATTTCCCCCGACAGGGTTTGCAAATTTGTCCCCTTCCTTTATAAAAAAAGAGGACGAAGAATATGTTGAGAGGGTGTATTCAACCCACCGGTTAACGATTTTATCCCCGTGAAACCTGAATGCTTCTGCAATATCCATAATCCAAACCCCTTCAGTAAGACAACTTCTTTCAGGAAAACGGCCATTTTATCCCGAGAAAAGAGAACTGAATGGTCATTCACAAATTCACACTTTTATCACCTTTCCCAGCCTTTTTCAACAATAATTTTACCGCGCGAAAAGCCTGGAAAACGGACAAACCGGCACGGCCGAATGCCATGGCACTACCGGTTTATCTGGAAATCTTCGGCTTAGGGTTTATTGCCGCAGTCGGGATTTTCATTGGTTTTTTGCGGCCGAGCCATAGAGTCCGGCCATGCCGGTTTATCTGGAGCTTAAATGGACAATATCCCCGACAATATTGACAGCTTCCTGAATGTAGGGGTCTTCATGTATATCCTTCAGCCAGACCTCCCTGCTGCCCTCTTCTTCCGCCTGTTTTTCGACTTTCTCGGGATCGTCTTCAGTCTCACGCCGGTATTTCCGGTAATGGGCCCCGACCTTTTCTCTCACCTGACGGGCTTCTTCGCGCTTCTCACGCATTTCATTAATATCAATGGAAACAACTGTTTCATCCTGACGTTTTTTTGCCTTTTCCGCCTCTTCCCTGATTGTCTTCAATCCCTCATCATCAACAACACGTTTTCTGCTTTTCTTCCGCAACAGGTCCATATCCACGTTAAAATCAGGATAGGGCGTATAGTGCACGGGTTGAATGGTATCCCACGGCAGGGTATATTCCAGATACCGCTCCCCGGATTTGAGGTGATCAAACAGGGAGGGAAGAACAATGTCCGGCTCCACGCCTTTATACTGGGTGGAACCACCGTTTACCCTGTAAAATTTCTGGATGGTCACCTTCAACGCTCCGAGATCATCGTATTTACGCAGATAGAACAGTGGAATATGATCACTGAGGTTTATTACCGCCTGCACCGTTCCCTTCCCGTGGGTATGCTTTCCACCAACTATCACCCCCCTGTGGTAATCCTGAATGGCGGCGGCCACAATTTCGGATGCGGATGCCGAAAATTTATTGACCAGGACAACCAGGGGGCCATCATAGACAATGGCATCATCCTTATCTTCGAGCACCTTCCTGTCTCCGAAACTGTTCTTCACCTGGACAACCGGCCCCGACCTGATAAAAAGCCCCGCTATATCAACAGCATCAATCAGTGCTCCACCTCCATTATCCCTGAGATCAAGGACAATACCATCAACATTTTCATCTTCCATTTTCAGGATTTCCTTACGGGTATCGTCTGTTGAATTTCTCCCGTGGGCACCATTTCTTGTCCCTTCAAAATCCCGGTAAAAACCGGGAATAAAAATATAGCCGGTTTTGCGACCGTCTTCGGAGTTGATCACGGCACTTTTTACAAAAGATTCCTCCTTGAGCACAACATCGCGGATAATGGCAATGACTTCCTTTGCTCCATCAGGTTTTCTGACGGTCAACCGTACTTCATCACCCTTCGGTCCCCGGATAAGTCTCACCGCATCCCTCAAGCGCATATCCGTAATATCCACAGGCTCTTCATCCCCCTGGGCAACCTGGAGAATAATGTCTTCCGCCTTCAGTCTCCCCTGTCTGGCCGCAGCACTGCCGGGAATTATCCGTACCACCTTGATCATGCCGTCCTTTTCCATCAGCATGGCACCTATACCCTCAAGGGAGCCGCGCATATTGATATCAAAATCCTCTTTGGAAGCGGGAGAAATATAATTTGTGTGGGGACCAAAAGCCCTGGTAACTGAATTAAAGAACCTGTCGTAATGATCCTGGAGAGTTTCCTGGTGAAGGCGGTGGAAAAAATTCCTGTTTCTTTTTCTCACCTTGGCAAGAGCATCCTGCCAGAGCTCTGTCATGTTTTTCTTCTTTGCCGGATCCTCTTCCTTTTTCTGCTCCTCCTCAAGATCAAGAAACTTTGAAATCACCTGCGCTTTCAGAATTTTTCTCCACCTCTCCCGCAGTTCATCAAGATTCTGCACATAATCGATTTTTTCAACATCAGTCTCATATTTTTCCTTCCGGGTGACCGTGAAGATCCCGACCCGAAGATCCCCTTCTCCTTTACCGGAAAGTTCGACACCATCATCTGCCCTGACAGTTGTATCCTCAAGCATTTTTTCGACCATTTTTTCAACCAGCATGATCTTTTCACTGAGAATGTCATTGCCGGCATCGGGCAGAGAAATTCTGCCGCTCTTCAGGTTATCATCTATATAGTCTGCAAATGCTTCAAGCTGTTCAACATCTTTCTTGAGAAGAAAGCGTTTCTGGTAATCCAGTTGTTTGATATACAGTTTAAACGCAGCCTCTGCCAGCTCATCATTCATTGTTTTTTCACTGAAATGAAGCGCCGGCAGCTGCTTGCTCAACATATAGCCGATCAGTGCATTTCTTTTTCGATCGAGCGGGGGTGTGGTTTCGGTTCTGGCCGCCACCTGAAGTACAGAGAAGACAAGGAAAAGAAAAGTAAAGACCGAAACAATTGTATTTCTTATATTTTTCATAAACAGGTCTAATGTGAAAAGTGCTTGATAATCTCCTGAATCCGTTGCAGTTTCAGGATGGTAATTGCTCAGGATGAAAAGAGCAGATCCAGCTTCTCCCGAATTTCCGGGCCGGGTTCCACCTCCAGATCAGAGACAAACCGATACAGATCCTCCCTGGAACAGTTAATAATGGACGTCCGGCTCCCCTTTCTGACAACCTCTTCAATTTCCCTGCGTAGAAAGAGAAGAAGCTGATGGCCTGTTTCCAGGCGTATATCATCATCACGCAACCCCTGCCTGGAACAGAACCTGCACATTCTCTGATAGTTTTCCATGGACCGTTTGACCCCGCGATAGATATTGCTGCCATGGTTCTCATGATACAGGTCTCTCAGGACTATTTCCCGATAGCGGTCCATGGCAGCTTTCTGCAGAAAGGTGATCTGTTCTTCACTGAGTTCCTGACGAGGTCCGTCCTTTGCCCGGGTCAGAAAATAGACAGCGGAATTATACGCTATTTCAGGTATCTCACCAGAGTAACGAACGATATACCATTCATTTTCCAAAAGCTCCGCAAAATTACTTTCTGCCATTGTCGAGTCCGAAAAGAGAACGGATGATGGTTATTCTCAGGTCACTGTTGTCCCGGCCGGTACACGATTCACTTTTAAGATACAGCAGGGGATCGTGGAGGATTTTTGAACCAATGGCCCTGACCATTTTTTCAAGAGCCTTCTTCTCACCCTCACTTATATCATTCATCCTGAGAAGGGTCTTCTCCAGCTCTGCCGCGGTAATGATATCTATTTTTTTCCGAAGGTCACGAATAGTCGGTGTAACCGACAGCCCCTGGTACCAGCGCTGAAATTTCAGGGTTTCCTCATCCACGATCCTGGCAGCCTTGACAGCCTCTCTGTTTCTCTCCGACTTGTTTATTTCAACAACATTTGAGAGATCATCGATATCGTAGAGGTATACATTTTCAATGTCAATAAGGTGAGGATCAAGATCACGCGGAACGGCAATATCAATGAAAAAAAGCGGCTTATTCATGCGACGGGGCATGACTGATTTCACTTCCTCCTTGTGCAGGATCAGGTCTGTGGCTCCAGTCGAACTGATGATTATATCCACACGTTCAAGCTGGTGTACCAGTTCATCCATGGAGACAGCCTGGCCGTCAAATCTTTTGGCTAAATCAACAGCCCTTTCAAACGTCCTGTTGGCAACAATCACTGCCCCGACGCCATGTCCGACAAGGTGTTCGGCCGCCAGTTCGGCCATTTCACCCGCCCCGACCAGCATCACCCTTTTCCCTTTCAGGTTGCCGAAGATCTTCTCCGCAAGCTGAACTGCGGCATAACTTATTGAAACTGCGGACGAACCGACACCGGTTTCCGTGCGTACCCGTTTTGCCACCGAAAACGCCTTGTGAAGAAACCTGTTCAACAGGGGACCGGTGCAGTTGAATTGAGCAGCATATCGATAAGCTTCTTTCAGCTGGCCAAGGATCTGTGCTTCCCCCACAACCATTGAATCCAGACTCGCCGCCACAGTAAAAAGATGGTGAACCGCATCCCGGCCATAATACACATAGAGATATTCGCGACACTCTTCTGGAGAAACCGTATCACCGAACAGAAAACGGATAATCCTGGTTTCCACATCAGCTTCCTGCTCGACAACAACCAACACTTCAACCCTGTTACAGGTGGAAAGGAGATAACACTCCCGGCAGCCCTCAATCCTTTTCAGGGCAGCCAGGGGTTCCTCATAGCCCGCTGAAAGGGCGATTTTTTCACGAATCTCAACGGGAGTTGTCTTGTGATTCACCCCCATCAACAGAATTTTCTCACCCTGCATAACTGTGCACTCCTCCCAGCAGCCATGTCACGCCCCAAAGGGTAAAGATAACCGCAATAAACCCGACGATGGACATGATCGCGCTTCTCTTCCCGCGCCAGCCGACGGTGAATCTCTGGTGAATCATTACCAGGTAGAGAAACCAGGTCACAAGAGACCAGGTTTCCTTTGGGTCCCACTGCCAGTAAGCCCCCCAGGCCTGCCTGGCCCAGAGAGAGCCGGTAACAATTCCCAGGGTGAGAAAAATAAATCCCGCGGTAAGGCAATGGCTGTTGAGTTGATCCAGGGAGTCAAGTGAAGGAAAACGGGCAAAAAAGTATCCAAATTTCTTGCTTTTCAACTCCCGCTCCTGGAGCAGATACATTATACCGCCACAGAAAGCCAGGGACAGAAAACCGTAGGCAATCAATGAAACACCAGCATGAACAGGAAGCCACCAGCTCTGCAGGGCGGGAACCAGAACTGTTATCTCCCGGGACGATACGGAAGATATGAGCAGAAGCAGGAAGATCAGCAGGGTCACCAGGGTACCGAAATTTTTCACGGTATACCGCCATCTGAAGGAAAGATAGGCCCAGGTGGTGGACCAGGCGAAGAAGACGACAGCTTCGTGCTGTGATGTAATCGGTGTATGCCCCACCTGAACGTAACGTGTGATTATATAAAGAGTCTGGAGAATTCCCGAGAGTACGAGGATCCTTCTGGCGATCACCCTGAGTCCCTGATTCTGCCTGAAAAAAAAGACCAGGTATACGGCACAGGCAATAAAGGTAACCCCGAGGACTGCAAAGTAGAGCAGGTAACTGAGTTCATTCATGGCGGTTCCGGTTTAAGGCATATTTTATCTGAAAATCCGCGGCTGAGGGTTGTATCGCCGCAGTCGGGATTTTCATTGGCTTTTTGTGGCCGAGCCGTAGAGTTCGGCCATACCGGTTTATCTGATTACCAATCAAATTCAGCCGGATTGGGAATGTGCCCGCTTTATCAGGCTGGCCTACGGTCAAAAATCACTGAAAATCTCAATTGATAAAGAATTAAAATGAAAAGTGTCAGTCCAGATTATTTTTAAACCAATATAATGTGATTTTTGAAATACGCCTGATAAAACAGGCACATCCCCTGGTTCCCAAACAGCAGGCTGAGTTTTGTACGTAATCAGCGTTCCACCTGGGCGTTGCCGGGGCAAATTTAAAAATAACTTTTGTTATTTAGAAGATATTTTGTAACTACTCACAGGGGTAGCAATCTATTATCTCTGAGCTGTAATTGCTGCCTCCGTGAGTAGTTACACATTTTTCTGTTCACTGAGAAATTTTTCCAGCAGACTGATCGTGTCAATATCCGCTGGAAGCTCACGCAGCAG
>NZ_JBPLBA010000243.1:0-5229 GCF_054039375.1 Desulfomarina sp.
ATAACCCGAATACTCCCTCGGTTCGAAGGGGTGAACCTGCCTCCGATGGTAAACCTGGAACCCGGATTATAAAAACTTGACTTTGTAACAATTTCTCCCTCTACCCAGGTTTTCCGATGCAGGACAAGACAGGGTTCCGCCTCGCTGATCTGCAGTAATTCACGTACCGGTGCTTCCGCGATCATCGCCTCCACCACGTGTTCCACCTCAGAAATAGGTGCGATAGCGAGCAGATATTCATTCGGGGAAACACGGGTAAAATCCTGCATCAGGAAATCAGGGGCAAAATCCGGTTTGACATACCTGTCAGCCAGCTGAATGGGAACCCCATTATCCATATGAACAATGAGCGAATGAAAAACACAAGCATTGGGTTGCAGTCCCATGGAAAGGGCCAGCGCTGGACTTGCTTTTTCCGCCGCCAGAACGCGAACGTCACAGGAGTAAACCCCGCCCCGCTCGCGAATTTCTTTGGCAATGGACTGGACCTCAAGAAGGGCTGACTGTGGTTTCTGGTTGGCCACAAAGGTCCCCAGTCCCTGAACGCGGGTCAGCTTTCCTTCTCCGGTCAACTCCCTCAGGGCCCTGTTAACAGTCATCCGTGAAACACCGAGCAGCTCAACAAGCCTGTTTTCCGACTCGATTTTCATCTCTTCGCGCAGTTCACCACTCTCAATACGGGAAAGGATATACTCCTTGACCTGCTGATAACGAGGAAGGGAAGGGTCGATATTATGTATATGATCAGAAAACTGCACTTTTTCTCCACCTGTTGAGTAATTGGTCACAGGGATAGCAACTCTATGATTTTATTACCTCGGCCAGGCTGGGATTGTTCTCCTTTATCTGAAAATCCTCGGCTGAGGGTTGTGTTGCCGCAGTCGGGATTTTCATTGGCTTTTTGCGGCCGAGCCGTAGAGTCCGGCCATGCCGGTTTATCAGACAGTCACTCCCGGCAACAATCCTTCCGGCACCAGGAAGTTCAAATTACCGGAAAGTGCCAGACCACTTGCCTTTTCAATATCCGGCGCAAAGTACCTGTCCTGATCATAGAACGGAACCAGCTCCCTTACCTTTTCCTTTGCATTCTCAAGAAGGGGCGATGTCTTCAGCGGAGCCCTGAAGTCCAGACCCTGACAGGCGGCGAGCAGCTCAACGCCGACTACTCCAGCAGTATTTTCGGCCATATCCTGCAATCTGCGTCCGGCAAAGGTGGCCATGGAAACATGGTCCTCCTGATTTGCCGAGGTGGGCAGGCTGTCCACCGACGCCGGATGGGCCAGGGACTTATTTTCACTCGCAAGAGCGGCTGTCGTCACCTGGGCAATCATAAATCCGGAATTGAGCCCGCCTTTTTCCACCAGAAACGGAGGCAGTTTACTCATATGGGTGTCAATGAGCAAGGCTATTCTTCTCTCCGAAATCGCACCGATCTCAGCCAGGGCCAGGGCCAGGTTATCAGCTGCCATGGCGACAGGTTCTGCGTGAAAATTTCCCCCGGAAATAATATCACAGCTCTCGGCAAAAACCAGGGGATTATCAGACACGGCATTGGCTTCCGTCACCAGGACCTCCGCTGCGTTTCTGATCTGGGAAAGGCACGCCCCCATCACCTGTGGCTGACATCTCAGGGAATATGGATCCTGAACACCCTCGCAATCCTTATGGGAGATACCGATCTCGCTCATTTCAGACAAGAGATGGCGGAAAGCTGCCGCAGTATCTATCTGGGTCCGGTGTCCTCTCACTTCATGAATGGCCGGCTCAAACGGTCGCCTGCTTCCCAGTGCCGCCTCCACCGACAATGCGCCTGCCACCAGAGCGGATGCAAAAAGATTTTCCGTGGCAAAAAGACCTTCCAGTCCAAAAGCAGTGGAAGCCTGGGTGCCGTTCAGCAATGCCAGTCCTTCCTTGGGGCCGAGCACTATTGGCTGCAATCCGGCAATTTCAAGACCTTCACGGCCACTGAGCCGCTTCTTCCTGTAAATCACCTCACCTTCCCCCAGCAACACTGTGCTCATATGGGCAAGGGGGGCAAGATCACCTGATGCTCCAACCGAACCTTTTTTAGGGATACAGGGGTAAACCTGGCTGTTTACAAGTTTCACCAGGGCCTCAATCACTTCAAGACGGATACCGGAGTATCCCCTGGCCAGGCTGTTTATTTTCAGTACCATGAGCAGCCTGGTTGTTGATTCATCCATAAAATCGCCAATACCGGCGGCATGGGAAAGAACAATTGAACGCTGTAGATGCTCCAGTTCATCATTGGGGATAATGGTATTGGCCAGCAGGCCGAAACCGGTATTGATCCCATAGATTACCCTCCCTGAACTGATAACATCGGCAACAGTGGCCACCGATTTTCTGATACCTTCCCTGCATTCCGGAACAAGTTTGACCCTGACCGGTTCAACTGCGACTGTTCGCAATTGTTCCAGAGTCATTTTCCCAGGTGTAATCTCAATGTTTTTCATATTCATTTTTTTATTCCTCATTCAGAGGTAATAAAATCAAATAGTTGTTACCTCTGTTCTGGAGTTACCTTTAAAAACAAATAAATCCCGTTATTTTTTTAACGGCCCTGCAAAAAAGTTGTATATACAACTTCCAGGTTGTATTATATGTGGTATAATCGCATTCTGCAACTTTTTCGGGACAAGGAGAAAATCATGCTCAACAATACCGACATATCCCAGGCAATGAAGATTCGTCTTGATGATGAACTGCCTGAGAAACAGCCCTTTCTGGAGGGTATCCGCCGGGCACCTGCCCGTGGCTTCAGATTGAACCGCAGTCAGACGGCAACTGCACTGAAAAACGCCCTCCGGTATATTCCGGAACAGCACCACGCCACCCTGGTACCCGAATTTCTCGATGAACTGAAGACCTTCGGCAGAATTTACGGCTACCGGTTTCGGCCCAAAGGTCACATCAAGGCCCGTCCCATTGAAGAATACAAGGGAAAGTGCCTTGCCGGGAAAGCCTTCCAGCTCATGATCGACAACAACCTGGATTTTGACGTGGCTCTCTACCCTTACGAACTTGTCACATACGGAGAAACAGGTTCCGTCTGTCATGACTGGATGCAACTCTGCCTTATAAAAAAATACCTGCAGGAACTGACCGAAGAACAGACCCTGGTCATGCAGTCCGGGCACCCCCTGGGCCTGTTCAGATCAGCTCCGGACAACCCCAGGGTCATCATCACCAACGGCCTGATGGTTGGCCTCTATGACAACCCTGACGACTGGGAAATTGCAGCCCAGATGGGTGTTTCCTCCTACGGCCAGATGACCGCAGGCGGCTGGATGTATATCGGTTCCCAGGGCATAGTCCACGGCACCTATAATACCCTGCTTGCCGGGGGACGAAAAATGTGCGGTGTTCCCGCCGACGGGGACCTGGCGGGTCTGCTCTTTGTCTCCTCCGGTCTGGGAGGCATGAGCGGCGCCCAGCCCAAGGCGGCAAAAATCGCAGGAGCCGTTTCCATCACGGCGGAAGTGGATCTCTCCCGCATTACAACCAGGCATAAGCAGGGCTGGGTTGACATTGTCACCAGTGACATGGACGAGGTTTTAGAAATTGCAGAGAAAGCACTTGCTGCCAGGGACAACACCGCCATTGCCTACCACGGAAATATCGTCGACCTGCTTGAATACCTGGCGGAAAAAGAAATGAAAATTGACCTGCTCTCCGATCAGACCTCCTGCCATGTGGTCTATGACGGAGGCTATTGTCCCCAGGGACTCTCCTTTGCCGAGCGGACCAGGCTGCTGGCAGAAGACAGGGACAGGTTCAGAGATCTGGTGAACGAGAGTCTTCGCAGACATTACCAGGTCATCCGAAAACTTTCGGAACAGGGCAGTTATTTTTTTGATTACGGCAATGCTTTTTTGAAAGCCGTTTTTGATGCAGGGGTGATCGAAGTTGCCCGAAACGGGGTTGATGAAAAAGACGGTTTTATCTATCCATCTTATTTTGAAGACCTCATGGGTCCGATCTTTGATTATGGCTACGGGCCTTTTCGCTGGGTGTGTCTTTCCGGCAAACCTGAAGACCTGGACAGAACGGACCGGGCAGCCATGTCCTGCATCGACCCCGAAAGACGGCCTGAGGACCGGGATAATTATGTCTGGATCAGGGATGCGAAAAAAAACAACCTGGTTGTCGGCAGTCAGGCCCGCATCCTCTATTCGGACGCAAGGGGCCGTACGGCCATAGCCCTGAAATTCAATGAGCTGGTCAGGAAAGGTGAGATAGGTCCGATCATGCTCGGCCGTGACCACCACGACCCCGGCGGCACTGATTCACCTTTCCGGGAAACTGCCAATATAAAAGATGGCAGTAACGTCTGCGCAGACATGGCTGTTCATTGCTTTGCCGGAAACGCAGCCAGAGGCATGTCCATGGTGGCCCTCCATAACGGCGGTGGCACCGGTATCGGCAAAGCGATAAACGGTGGTTTCGGTATGGTTCTGAACGGCAGCCGGCAGGTGGACGACATTCTCAGATCTGCCATGTCATGGGATGTGATGGGCGGTGTCGCCCGGCGCAACTGGGCCAGAAATCCTAACGCCATGGACGTGGCCATTGAATATAACAGAAATAATATAAATGATGATCAGATAACCATTCCCTTCCAGGCGGATCAATCTCTGGTGGACAGGGCAACGGAAGAGCTTTTCAAAAAATAACACTCAATGTCGTTAACTTGTGTCAGCCCAATGTCGTTAACTTAAGGACAAGATGGTTAAGGAAAGCCCCATTCTGACCTTGGCCGGGGGTGTCTGCAGCCAGGACGGCTGCAGTCAAGCCCCCAGGGACGGGTTTATGGCGTCCCCCGGACGAGGTCAGAATGGGGCTCATCGCTTAAGTTAACGACATTGTGTGTCAGCCTATAAATAAATACCTGGGAATTACCATGTCACCAACGACCACACTCTTTCAAAACTGTGTAATTTTCACCCCTGCCGACAGCGGAAAACCAAAGAGAGGAGAGCAGCAGGGGACGCTCACTTGTTTCCACGACGGCGCCCTTCTTGTCAGGAACGGCCTGATCCTTGATATCGGAGAAAAAACCGATGTCCGGAACAGACTGCAGAAATCTCCAGACAGGGAAATCGACTGCGGTGGATACTGTATGATCCCCGGCTTTGTTGACCCACATACCCATATCTGTTTCGCAAAAAGACGGGAATCCGAATTCGAACTGCGCCTTGCAGGTAC
>NZ_JBPLBA010000244.1:0-5751 GCF_054039375.1 Desulfomarina sp.
TTTTCACAATTTCCCTCAATTACTTAATGAATTCCGATTACGCATGAAACTCAGCCTGTTATTTGTGAGTCTGGGGATTGGGCCTGTTTTATCAGGCGTATTTCAAAAATCACTTTAGACTGATTATGAAATGACCTGGACTGATACTTTTTCATTTGCATTCCTTATCAATTGAGATTTCCAGTGATTTTTGACCGTAGGCCAGCCGGAGAAAACAGGCCCAATCCACAATTTGGCTGAGTTTCATGGGTAATCAAGTAATGAATTGCAGCAGCTCTTCTGTCTTTTGCTGCAGTAGAGCGACATCGCCCCTTGTTTCAACATTGAGACGAAGCAGCGGCTCCGTATTCGATTTTCGTATATTAAAACGATAGTGCGTAAATGATATGCTGAGACCGTCAGTATAATCTTTTTCGCCGTCACCATAAGCCTTTTCAACAGCAGCAATGACTCCATCCGGATCTTCTACCCGGCTGTTGATCTCTCCGGAAACCGGATAGGCAGCCACACGATCCTTCACCAGTTCCGATAACTTTTTTCCCGTACTGCTCAACAGGGAGGCAATAAGCAGCCATGGCACCATTCCTGAATCACAGTAACCAAAATCCCTGAAATAGTGATGGGCCGACATCTCGCCACCATATATACTGTTCTCCCTGCGCATTCTTTCCTTGATAAAGGCGTGGCCGGTTCTGGTCATCACCGGAACTCCCCCGTGTTCTTTTACGAGTTCCTCTGTATTCCAGGTTAAGCGGGGATCATAGAGAATCTTTGCCCCTGGCTCTTTCTTCAGCATCTGCAGAGCCAGAAGACCCACGATATAATATCCTTCTATAAATTCTCCATGCTCATCCCAGAAAAAACAGCGGTCAAAGTCCCCGTCCCAGGCGAGCCCCATGTCGGCACCATGGGACCTGACCATCTCCGCCGTTTCCGCTCTTTTCTCAGGGAGAAGTGGATTGGGCACTCCCTTAGGGAAACTGCCGTCCGGTTCATGGTTCAACCTGACAAAGGTGAAGGGAAGATGCGGCTCAAGCATATCAATAACAGCGCCGGCACAGCCATTCCCGCTGTTGACCACAATTTTCAATGGTTTAAGAGACTTCCTGTCGATGTACCCCAGCAGATGATCCACATATCGCCCTTTAATGTCAAGCGTTTCCAATGCTCCACGCTGTCCCGCCGGCGCCGGCAGGGTACCGTCGGCTATCATCCCGGCCATTCTCTGCAGTCCTGACTCGCCGGTTACCGGGCGTGCGCCTTTTAACACAAACTTCATTCCATTGTAATCGGCAGGATTATGGCTGGCCGTAACAATAACACCACCATCAACTCCGTTGCCCTCCATACTGAAAGTTCCATGGTAGATTTCCTCTGTACCGCAGAGCCCGAGATCAAGCACATGAACCCCCATATCCCGTAATCCATCTGCAAGTGCCCCTGCAAGATCACCACCGCTCAGCCTGATATCCCTGCCTATCACAACCTTTTTCAATCCGAAGAGCGCCGCAAAAGCCCGACCTGTTTTTCGGGCAAGATCGCTATTGAGCTCATCGGGCACCCGCCCTCTTATATCATAGGCCTTAAAACAGGATGGGAGAGTCGGTTCCATTTTTTCCTTCCTTTTTCATTGCGTCCCGTTATATTCATTGCTGTTTTTTCCTGAGTACATCATTATGAAGCAATAAATAAAACCACGCCTGACAACAAAAAGCAAAGTAATTGGTCACAGGGATAGTAACTCTGTGATTTTAAAGGGTACAACATCCATTATAACAGTCCATCACTTTTAATATGAAAGGAATAATACTCGCCGGCGGATCCGGCACCAGGCTCTATCCGCTCACAAAAGCCATTTCCAAACAGATGATTCCGGTGTACGACAAGCCGATGATCTACTACCCGCTGTCAGTGCTTATGCTTGCGGGAATACGGGAAATACTGATCATTTCAACCCCCCATGATCTCCCCGGATTCACTGAACTTTTCAAGGACGGCTCCCACCTGGGACTCTCAATCAGCTATGCGGTACAGCCAAGACCTGAAGGACTGGCCCAGGCCTTTCTTATCGGCAGGGAATTTATCGGCAATGACTCGGTCTGCCTTATTCTCGGGGACAATATCTTTTTCGGCCCCGGTTTTTCCGCCATTCTCCAGGAAAGCGCCGGACTGACCAGTGGCGGGCAGATCTTCGGCTACCTGGTCAGGGACCCGGAGCGATACGGTGTTGTTGAATTTGACAGGAACAACAAGGTCATCGGCATAGAGGAAAAACCGGAAAAACCGAAATCAAAATACGCCGTACCGGGCCTCTATTTTTATGATAACGAGGTCACAACTATTGCTGCCCAGGTCAGACCCTCTGCACGGGGAGAGCTTGAAATAACTGATATCAACAACGAATATCTGAGGCGAGGCACCCTCCAGGTCAAACCCCTCGGACGGGGCTTCTGCTGGCTGGATACCGGCACCCATGAATCCCTGCAGCAGGCATCCAGTTATGTCCAGGCCGTTCAGGACAGGCAGGGACTTAAAATTGCCTGTATTGAAGAAATAGCTTACCAGCTGGGCTATATCACTCTGGATGAAATGGCCGCCCAGGCCACCGATATGCTGAAAAACCAGTATGGCCAGTATATCACTGATATTGTTGCTGAAGAGAAAATGAAGCAGGATTGATAAAACAGCCACATCCCCAGGTTCACAAGTATCAGGCTGAATTTTGAAAGGAAAAAGATGAAAATCGCAATAATAGGAACAAACGGGCAACTCGGATCAGACTGTGCCGATCTTCTCGGTACCAGCCATGAAACCATCGGCTGCGACATTCCCCACGTTGATATCACCAACCCTGACAGCATCATTCCATTTTTGACGGACGCGAGACCGGAGGTCATAATAAACTGCGCGGCTTACACGGCAGTTGACGGCTGCGAGGAGGAGACTTCTCTGGCCTGGAAAGTCAATGCCGAAGGACCGGCCCATCTGGCGAAAGCTGCCGCAGAACTGGGCAGCAGGCTGATACATGTCTCCACCGACTATGTCTTTGACGGCAACAGGAAAGTACCACAACCGTATCTGGAAACCGACAAGCCAAATCCCCTGTCTCAGTACGGCAAATCAAAACTGGCTGGAGAGGAGGCTGTTCTTGCCCATGCGGGTGACTCGGTCATCCTCCGCACGGCCTGGCTATATTCCGCCACAGGTAAAAACTTCCTGAAAACCATGCTGAGGCTTGCCCTGGCTGATCCTGGCAGGGAACTGAAGGTTGTCGACGACCAGTTCGGCTCCCTCACCTGGTCATACACCCTGGCCCTGCAGATCGACAAACTGCTGGATTCCAGGCTCACCGGTATCATGCACACTACGGCAGAGGGTTATTCAAGCTGGTATGAAGCAGCCCGCTATTTCCTGGACAGAATGGAGGTCCCCTATTCCATGCGACCCTGCACCACCGCCGAATACCCGACACCAGCCCATCGTCCGGCAAACTCCATCCTGGAAAACTCTGTTCTGAAAAAAGAAGGTATTTCCGTATTTCGCAGCTGGCAGGAAGATATCAACAGGTTTGTTGAAAAACACAGGGAAGCTCTACTGGAAGAAGCCAAAAAGAGTGCTCAGTCGGTTGGTTTATAGCCGCATTTCTCCACCAGCAGATCAACGGTTTTGGCAATTTCCGGTGACGGATCATGGATCTGGAAACCAGCCCGGTAAAATTCTGAATCATCCTCCCGGCTGCACCATCTGCTGGTCGCGGAAATAACCACTTCCCTCCTGTCCGCTACCACTGGGGGCAGGCAGAGACGAAGCCTGTAATCCTCCCCGGCCACAACAGGGTCATCACAGAGCAGCAGCAGGCCCCGGGGAGATATATTAACCAGATGACCAACTATTCGCGTGCTTTTGCCGTCAAAAACACGCAGATAGAATATAATTCCGTCTCGATCTTCCACTCTCCGGTCATCTTCATTATGAACACTGTTTTCCACCTTCACAACGTAACTCCTCACAGGGCGGCAACTCTATGATTTTATTACCTCTGAACTTCACTCCGGTTGTTCCAGTTTGATCAACTCAACCTGCCCCGCTGCCCCCATCAGTTTATCACAAATCACCACAACCCCCAAGACCCCTTCTATGGCAAGACCGGTTTCCAGCACTTTTTTTACACCCCCATCTCCTCTCCCCTGTCCCGTCACCTCATTGCCCAGCCGTGTTGCGACGGCGTCTGCCAGGGGTGTAGACCGGGAAACGACCGTCACCGAATCGGCATTGCCAAAGCTCAGGGAATGCCCCACGGTTCCTGAAGAAGTACAGATACCAAGAGGCATTTCCCGGGGAGACAACCGGATTCCTACTCTATTGCTCAGTGGCGATTCTCCGGCATAAATTGCCACCCTGCATTCAGTGATGCGGTGCAGAAACAGATCTCCTCCATTTTCCACCATCACCTGTGAACAACCGTTTTTCATCAATCCTTTTCCCACGTATTCGGCAATAACACCAGCCACGGCCGCCATGGGTCCCACACCGGCTTTTCCTGCGGCATACAGCATCTCTCTGATCAGTGGCGGTGCCAGATCATCAGGCGGGAGAGGCACCAGGGAGTTGAGAAAAATCGGGTGTTCCGCGATATAACTTTCCACCTGGGTTCTGAACTGCAGAGCCAGATTTTCAGCCTGCTCAGTAACATCCCTGTCTGCAAGAATATGCAGATCTGTATCCTTTATTTTTACAAAGGAAGAAACAAGGTTGGATGAATCAGAAAAAGAGCGATAATGACACTCCCTGTAGGACAGGTTTTTTTTTTACGTTTTGCCGCCATCAGTTTTCAGCCTGTTCAGCCTGCCTTCCGGTTCCATTCTCACCGGCCTCCTTATCGGGAACCAGGTATTCCCTGACCGCATCCATGGAGATAGCCGGATTTTTCTGAGTAAGTGCTTTTCGCACGTCTTCATCCCGGATAAACTGTCGGGTGACGTCTGCCGTATTGTTCAAAACATCGCAGGTTACACACTTTCGCAGCATGGGGTTTTCCGGCGCCAGAAGGGTTCCCAGGATCATATGCAGCAGCACAACAAGAATGACCCCTTTGGCAAAACCGACCAACCCGCCAAGAAGCCGGTCGAACCACCCGGCTATAGTGAGTTGTATGACATAGGCCAGCAATTTGCCGATCAGCATAACTATTATATAGGTGGCAATAAAAAGTATAACATAGCTGGTTAGAAAAATTACCTTGGGATTATCGGAAATATCTTTCAAAATCGGGAAGATCAGCTCATTATACTGACCTGCGGCAAAATATCCGAAGTAGAGGGCGAGAAGAGTTGTCACCTGCTTCAAAAGACCGAGCCAGATACCTCGACCAATCAGTAAAGCAAAGAGACCGAGAACAACCAGGTCATACGCTGTCAATCCGGTATATAAATTCATCCGCTTCCTCTCATGGGTGACCTTCAGGCATTGATAAACGCAGCGTTTGTCATTATTCTGTACCTGTGAGCAATTATACACTATATGATTTTATAACTTCTGCCGTTATCCTGAATCCATGGCTCTCAAAAAGTAGCATGAACAGTTGAAACTGCAAGCTTTTTTATTTTCTGACCTTGGATACACAAAGTGCCCGAAAATATTTTTCAGATGGAAATTGATGATTTTACAGGCAGGACTTTCCCAGTAACTGGTCACAGGGGTAGCAATCATATCCAACCTATGCGGACAAAAGAGACCGTGAAAAGCTGGGGT
>NZ_JBPLBA010000245.1:0-3674 GCF_054039375.1 Desulfomarina sp.
GCCAAATTGTGGATGTGCCTGTTTTATCAGGCTGGCCTACGGTCAAAAATCACTGGAAATCTCAATTGATAAGGAATTCAAATGAAAAAGTGTCAGTCCAGATCATTTTATAATCAGTCTAATGTGATTTTTGAAATACGCCTGATAAAACAGGCATATCCCCAGACTCACAAATAACAGGCTGAGTTTCATAAGTAACTAGGAAAAATAACGTTCGGAAACTCAATAACACGTCTGCGCATACTTTTTCCCAGTCCTTGATTTTGAACGAAATTACTCATTTCCCGGCAGGCACCAGATAAGGACATTGCGCAAGCCTTTCCCGTATGCCCTGCTCCAGCAGTTCCTCAACACTGATCCATTTAAATCCTCTACTCTGCGCCTTGTTAAAAGAAAGAATATTGCTGAACAAGGATTTCTGGGTTTCCTTGAAATCTGCGGACCAGAGTACCGCCCCGGTCTTCACATGCCTGAGAACCATGTTGAATCTGGCAGAAGCCGGGGATTCCGATGCATACTCTCCTCCCTCTCTCTGCTTGAAACGGGAAACTGTTGTTGTCAGAACAGCATCACAGTTTAATTTTTTTCCAAGCGCCGAAACCGTACCGGAAATACCTCCCGATATTTCTGATACAAGGTTCGAGACCTGGTTTGCAGTCAAAACCCTCACTTCAGGATTGACCGACAACTCCTTCGCCATAATTTCCGTTGCCAGTTTCGCTCCGCGTTCAAGATCACGGGCACTGCTGAATGTCACAGTATCATTTTTACCAACTGTTGTTCCTGCGGGAAGCACAACAATACAACGCAGAGGTTCCAGAGGAATCTGAACCTTTTTGCCGCCATCATCCATGAAGTTTGAACATGACGACAGAAGAAAATAAAGGAAAAGACATACGAAATATAAACCAACCTGTATTGTTTTTCTCACCGGTTTCACCCCATTAGAATATCTGTCACCTGAGTCCGTCGGCGGGTGAGCCGAAGGAAGGTGAGGATTTTGTTAAAAATATTCGATTATGATTTTTACAACAGTATTTCCCAATTTCAGCTGAAAATATACGGCTGAAGTTCGTACCGCCGCAGTTGAGATTTTCATCAGTTTTTTGTACCCACTGGGCATAAATGGCGGAACCATAGAATCCGGCCACGCCGGTTTATCAAAAAGACACGGAACCTTCATGGATCAAGGTGTCAAAGACATCCCTTTGAAGACAGGGAACCTTCAATATTCAAAGGTGCAGTGGCCTGTGCAAGAGCCCGGCCAAACCCTTTGAAAACGGCCTCAATAATATGATGACCATTTTCCCCATGCAGAAGATCCACATGGAGGGTCACCCCACCGTGTTGACTCACAGCCCTGAAAAATTCCTGGGCCAGAGCCGTATCAAAGGTTCCGAGTTTCTGCTCCTTTACCGGCGCGTGATAATGCAACCAGGGCCTGTTGGAGAGATCAAGCACCACCCGAACCAGCGTTTCATCCATGACCATATGACAGCTTCCATACCTGGCTATTCCGGTTTTATCCCCAAGAATTTTGGCAATCACCTGACCAAGACATATACCTGTATCCTCCACTGTATGATGATCATCAACCTCCGTATCACCACTCCCCCTGACAGTAACGTTAAAAAAGCCATGAACACTGAAAAGAGTCAGCATGTGATCAAGAAAAGGAACACCAGTATCAATATCGGCCATCCCCTCTCCATCCAGTACAAGATCAATTTCTATTTCAGTTTCCCTTGTTTTACGGGCAACACGGCCTGATCTTATTATCTTTTTTTTATCCATATTTCTAGTACCTGAATGCTTTCAATTGCAAGATAGTATAAATTCCTTTCGACTGCCTGAATCCGTGACGGCTTTGTGATATTTCCAAGATACTTTTAAATCAGTGTCTGTACAGAAATGAGCAATTTCGTGTAAAATCAAAGACTGCGAAAAAGAATAATCGCAACCATATAATTAATATTCCAAGCATTATTATTAGAGCACAACGCAGAACTTGGGTGAAAGGACCATTTATGGACAGGCACAAGTTAACGATATTGAGCATACGATTTACAATCTGGTTTCCTTGAAAATCCTCGCCTCCCTTAGGTCTATTCGTCAGTGGTTTCAGGATTTGAACAGTGGAGTTTACCTGGTTCCCGATATAATATCTCCTTCAAAACCCATTATTCTGAGACCGACATAATACCCTAAAGAAAAAAAACCTTCTCTATTTTTCGTGACATGGCGAATGAAAATAATTATAATGAAAAACCGAGTTGGTTTCTTTTTTTATTGACACCAATTTTAAGACCTTGTATAAACACCGCAGTTTTGACATAAAAACGCACGAGCGGGAATAACTCAGTGGTAGAGTGTAACCTTGCCAAGGTTGAAGTCGCGAGTTCGAATCTCGTTTCCCGCTCCACTCAATACATCAAAAGGTTCGACGGTGTTCGAACCTTTTTTTATTAATTGATCGACCATTTTGAGGGATACAATGAAAACCTATCTTGCTCCAGTCAACGAGATCGAGAGGAAATGGTATGTTGTCGATGCAGAGGACAAGGTACTGGGCCGTCTGGCATCGGAAATAGCCTCCCGTCTTCGTGGCAAACATAAACCGACTTTCTCATCCTTTATAGATAATGGTGATTTCATCGTTGTAACCAATGCTGAAAAAATCCGTCTCACCGGCAACAAGCTGAATGACAAGAAATATTATCATCATACCGGATATATTGGCGGCATCAAGGAGATCAATGCGAAAGATCTCCTGGCCAAGAACCCGACCTCACTTATTACTGCCGCTGTCAAAGGAATGCTTCCCAAAAACAAACTGGGCAGAGCACAGTTGAAAAAACTGAAGGTGTATGCCGGTAAAGATCATCCGCATACGGCACAACAGCCCACCGTACTAGATATTTAATCCAGGAGACAGAACCATGGCCCAAGATAGATTTTATGCCACCGGGAAAAGGAAAAATGCTATTGCCAGAGTCTGGCTTACTCCTGGAACCGGAAAAGTTATTGTAAACAAAATGGAAGCTGATAAATATTTTGGTCAGATTTTCAAAAGTCACAAAATTGAAAAACCATTCAAGGTCACAGAAACGACAGAGCAATACGATGTCATGGCCACTTTAAAAGGCGGCGGCAAGTCCGCACAGGTGGATGCACTCTGTCACGGTATTTCCAAGGCGCTTCTTGAGACAAATCCGGAAACCCGCCTCCCGTTGAAACAGTCAGGTCTGCTTACCCGTGATCCAAGGGTCAAAGAACGGAAGAAATACGGCCAGAAAGGCGCCCGGGCCAAATTCCAGTTCTCAAAACGATAGAAAGTTTTTTTCATTTCTTCTTTTTCGAGAGCAGGACCTGCAAAAAAACAGGGAACTGTATTTTACAGAAGTTTTAAAACACAAAAGGGATGACAGTTCTGCTGTCGTCCCTTTTTTATTCTCCTGAACGTAACTGATAACGGGGGCATGCTTTTTACTCAGGAGGCTGTCCGGCAATACGATAATAAAAGTGTAATTGCTCACAGGCACCCCATCTTTTCACGGTCTCTTTTGTCCGCATAGGTAGGCTATAGCGAACAAAAGAGCCTGCAAAAATCTGCGGCACCTGTGAGCAATTACAGTTCAGATGTAATAAAATCATATAATTGCTACCCCTGTGAG
>NZ_JBPLBA010000246.1:0-6121 GCF_054039375.1 Desulfomarina sp.
CTCAGATGCCCTACTCCTACCGGTGCAGCAACAGCAATTCTTCCCGATGGAGGAGAGCTTTGCAAAATCCTGAAATTGTTGAAAAGACGAATGGGTTTTCGCATCCTCTCCAAAATTGAAAACCTGGAGATGCAACTTGACGGCCGGGTCAAAATACTCGGTACTTTAGATCAAAAATTTGAAAATCTTGAATTGCGGTTGAATTTGGGAAAGACTTACCTGGTTCAGGCAATGTCGACCCTGTTGAGTACAAAAAAGAATTTGTTTTCCAGGAGCTTACAGCTTTTTGAACAAAACAGTCCTCTGTCCAAACTGATGGCGAGAAAACAGACTCTCAGGCTGGCCACATCCCGGCTTGTCAATGGCATGGAAATGTTTATACAGAGCAGGGAAACGAGATTCGCGAGAACCGCTGCCGTTCTTAACAGTGTCAGCCCCCTGGCCACTCTTGCACGGGGATACGCAATAGTCACCAGACAGGAGAATGAACCAGGAGTAAGGAAAGTGGTAACCCATTCAGGGGAAGTGTCCCCGGGTGAACAACTTGAGATCCTGCTCCATCGAGGGACAGTGGAATGTGAAGTAACAGAAATACATGCCCCCACTTCTAAGGACTCCCCATCTGCTGAATACTCCATAAAGGGCAAACAGACAGATGGAGAGGAAAAATAAAAGGTATATTGAGGTTAGAGCAGTTCGAGTCCGGAAAAGAAATAACTGATTTCAAATGCTGCAGTTTCAGGCGCATCTGAACCGTGTGTCGCATTCTCTCCGAGTGAGGCACCAAACTCTTTCCGCAGCGTTCCTTCTGCGGCATCAGCGGGATTTGTCGCCCCCATGAGATCCCTCCATTTCTGGATAGCATTTTCCGCTTCAAGTACCATAACAATACAGGGGCCACTCGACATGAACTCAGTCAGTTCGTCAAAAAAAGGTCTGTCCTTATGCACATAATAAAACCCCTCAGCTTCAACCTTACTGAGATAGAGTTTTTTTAATCCGACTATTTTAAATCCTTCCTCGTAAATCCTGCTGATAATCTTGCCACTGTTGCCATCGGCAAACGCATTCGGTTTGATGATTCCGAACGTTCTTTCCATTTTTACCTCCAATTGATTATTATTTTCCTGACTCATTTCCGTCAGACACCGGGCAGTCACCTTTTTGTGTAATTGCTCACAGGTACCCCAGCTCTGTGAAAAATCACGACTCCTCCTGTCCCGGAAACTTATTCATCCGGGCTGACAAGATTCAACGAATATTCACCGTTGTTACTTTTTCTCAGCAGATATTCGACTTCATCATTGATTGACTTGAGAGTCACAGTAAGTCCTTCAGTGGATTCCCCACGAATTGCATCTTTTATCCGGTCTCCCCATTCCCCCAGCTTTTTATTATCAATACACCTGACATCATTTTCTTTGGACCATTCGGTTCCTATCAGAATACCGAGTCGCTGAATATATTTTCTTACTTCAACACGTTTTTCCGGTGGAAAATGACTGAGAATATCCTTGGATATAGCTCTCCAGCCGTCAAAAAAAAGTACGCCTTCATTAAATTTTTCGTACCATTTTCGCTGCTCCTCATTGAGTCCTTTCAATATTTCCGGACTGATATGAAGCAGATCATCAGATGCGGTCAGGTTTTCAGTTCCTGTATCTATACCGGCCGGAATCTCATCGGCATACGATAAAGGGAGATTTGCAGCGAATACAAAAAAGAAAAGAATAAAAAATATATTTCCGGTTACTTTAAAAATATCCATAACATACGTAAAACCAGCAATAAGACGACAAAGAGGAAATACCCGACAATTATAAAAGTATTACATTTTTTAATATCGCCAGGTTCTATATCCCTCAGTTTATCACCAATAACCGGCTTTTCAACAGGGGCACCAAAATATGTTGACGTCCCGCCAAGAAAAAAACCAAATGCCCCTGCGACAACCGCCTCCGTGTGACCAGCGTTCGGACTTGCGTGGGCAAGTCTGTCTCTGGAAAATATTCGCAAAGCCCCTCTGTAATCCAATTTTAAAATAAATGCAGCAAGAATAAGTATCACTCCACTTATTCTTGCCGGTAAAAAATTACATATATCATCAAGTTTAGCGGCAATTCTCCCAAATCGCTCATATTTTTTATTTTTATAGCCGATCATTGAATCCATGGTATTGACGGCTTTATAGAGCATCGCCCCGACAGCAGACCAACCGATTGCCGGCAGCGCCAGACAGCCGGAAAAGATGCTGAAAACCACGGCGTAAAAAAAAGGAGCCGTCATACCGTCCACCATGTTTTCTGCAACAGTTTCCACACAGGCTCTGCTTATTTCTTCCTGATCAAGAGAATCTGTATCCCTGCCGACTATTCTGGCTATGGCTTTTCTCGCCCCCTCAAGATCATTTTTATCTGTAAGTTCACGAAACACTTCTTCACTGTGCCTGACAAGGTCTTTTACGGCAAAACTAAAGTACAGAAGAATTACAGCAACACATGTGGTTACAGGACCGCCCAGCGAATTGGCAGAAAGCAGCAGAATCAGTGTGGTACCACCTGTAACTGCCAGAACGATCAATACGGTAATAAAACCTGCCGGAATCTCATTTGTGAACAGACGCCTGGTCAATTTTTCCATAACTGTACAGAGCCTTCCGATCAATCTGACGGGATGTGGGAACCATCTCGGATCACCGAAAAACAGATCAAGTGCTATGGCTGCCAGAATCTGAAAAGAATAGATCATATCGTGATTCCTCACAGGGAGAGCAACCTGTAAATACCATCTATATCCAGATTTTCCCTCAGACAATCGGCAAGGCGGTCAAACGAGCTTTCCAGATCATAGGGGGCCAGGATCCGGCCAACCGGTTTCAGCCCTTTTCTCTGGCGCAGTCTGTCAATAAACCATCTCCTGAATTCGTCCTCATCAAAAACACCATGGAGATAACACCCCCAGATACGATCACCCAACGAACTTGTTCCACATGCTGAGGAATCCTCAAAAGAGATAAGCGGTCTTTCGGCTTCCGTGGAAATGCCATGGTGTATTTCATAACCGGAAACCGCACAACCCGACGGGTTGTGTACTCCTCTTTTACGGATAAGGTTCTTTTCCTTTTCTATGGTGGTTTCCAGCGGCAGAAGGCCAAGTCCATCCACTTTTCCTGCCGTGGATTCAATCTGAAAGGGATCTGAAATAAGTCTTCCAAGCATCATATAGCCACCACATATACCGACAATCTCGCAGCCGTCTTCATCTGCCCTGCGGATGATCTCGAAAAAACCTTCTGAGCGCATGAATTCCAGATCATGGATGACATTTTTAGATCCTGGAAGGATTATGGCCTCAGGTTTCCCCACGTCAGCAGCCCTGTCCACCACCCGGAGGTGCACATCCGGTTCATCAAGAAAAGGTTCAACATCAGTAAAATTGGATATATGGGGCAGGTTCAAAAGGACAATCTCGACACTTTCCCCACCATCCTTTTCCCTGTTGAACAGGCCTTTTTTAAAGGAAACTGAATCCTCCTCCGGCAGGCCCAGGTGACTCAGGTAGGGAATAACGCCGAAAACTTCACGCCCTGTGTGCTCCCTTACATAGGTGTGTGCTGATGCCAGCAGGGAAGCCTGTCCCCTGAACTTATTGACAATAAATCCGGCAACCAGACGTCGCTCCCACTGGGCGAGAACCTCCATGATTCCAACAAACGAGGCATAGACCCCTCCCCGGTCAATATCACCCACCAGGAGAACCGGAGATTGCGCATAGTGCGCCATTTTCATATTGACAATATCATCCGCCTTCAGGTTCACTTCTCCCGGTGATCCCGCACCCTCCAGGACTATAACGTCATACTCCCGGGCAAGACTGTCGTAGCAATCGCATACGGTTGCCCAGCATTCAGGTTTATAGCTGTTATATTCCAGTACAGACATATTCCCTACCGGTTGTCCCGCCACAATGATCTGACTGCCCGTATCCGAATTCGGTTTAAGCAGAACAGGGTTCATCCGACAGTCAGGATCAATACCGGCAGCCTGGGCCTGGACGACCTGTGCCCGCCCCATTTCATCTCCTTTCATGGTCACAAAGGAATTCAGAGACATATTCTGTGCCTTGAACGGGGCCACACTGAAACCGTCCTGACGAAGAATTCGACATAACCCGGCAGTGAGAATCGATTTTCCAGCATCGGAACAGGTACCCTGGAACATTATAGAACGCGATTTATTCACCCTCGCCTTCTTTTTTCTGCCTGGTGAAAAAAACAGTTCAAAAACCCTGAGAAGTCTGTCATTTTCACCGGCTGTCCTCACGGCGATGCGGAAATAGGAATCATCAAGCCCTTTATAATTATCACAGGGGCGAATCAGAAGGTTATTCTTTTCGCAGAACCCTGCGAGTTCACTGCTTCTTCGCCCATGGGTGAGCTTCATGAAAATGAAATTGGCCCCGGCTCCGCATAACTTCAGTCCCGGGAACAACCTCAATTTTTTCTGCAGATCCTTTGAAAGCCGGTGACATATCTCCCGACTCTTCTGCTGATAGTCCCTGTCTGAAAGGGCTCTGGCTCCAACTTTCTGGGCAAAGGTGTTGACCGTCCATGGGGGGATATTTTTTCGTACTTCTTTCACTATGCCGACAGGAAAGACGCCAAATCCGAGACGCAGACCAGGGACACCATAGAATTTTGTCATTGAGTGGAGGGTGATAATATTGGCGGCCGTGCCTGCCAGGGAGAGGTCCTCACCCATGAAATCAAGAAAAGCCTCATCCAGAACAAAAAAGGTATCGGGAAACTGCTGACAGAGCTGTTTTACTCTTTCACGGTCAGGCAGAATTCCCGTGGGATTATTTGGTGTTCCAAGGATAACAAGCTCACCGGGTCTGATCTCTTCCTCAAGCCTGTCAAAAGACAAATTAAAATGATCTTCCTCCCGCATCTGCAAAGTTCGGACAGCAAGACCGGCCAGTTCAGAGGCTTTGATATAATCCACATAGGAAGGAACCGGAATCAGCGCCCCGGAAACGGGCAGAACCCTCGCCAGCACGTAAAGTAACTCTGTCGTGCCGTTGGCGGCGATGACACATTCGGCATCAATATTCAAGTTTTCAGAGACAGCCTGCACGAATTCACTGTTGTCCGGATCGGGGTAATGAACGACCAGATCAAGTGACGAACTGACCACACTCCTCAACCATTCCGGTGGACCAATGGGATTCATATTGGCACTGAAGTCTATGACTTCACCCTTTCCACTACCGTTATCACGTAAAAACCTGTGAATATTACCACCATGTTCAAATGTCTTCATAACAGAGCCTGTAAAAATCTGTGACACCTGTGAGCAGTTACAGCTCAGAGGCAATAAAATCATAGAACTGCTGCCCCGTGAGCAGTTACGGTTCAGGTCAAAAATGACACAAATGAAATTGCTGTCATCAACTCAACAATTTCGCAGAGTGCCCCAAGTGTATCTCCGGTAGCCCCGCCCAGTTTTTTATTACACAGGTAAAGAAACATGAAAAACACGGGGAAAACGATTAACACAAACCCATTGAAACGATCAGGACCGGCCACCAGCAGCAGGCTGACCGCGAGAATACATCCGGCCGGAACAGCAGCCTTCCTGCTCATGCCTGAGTAAAACAACTCTCCCAGTCCCCCTTCCTCTCTGGCATAACGCTGCAGGGACATGGCGAAAACAATAAAACAGCGCCCGGCCAGGGGCATAAAAAAAACAGCCATGCAGAACCGCTGATCACCCATGGCAACAAGTGCGCTGTATTTCCCAAGCAGCAGAAAAACCACAACCACCACACCCATGGAACCGGTTCTGCTGTCTTTCATGATTTCCAGTGCCCTTTCCCTGGGACGGGCACAGAGCAGTCCGTCCCCGCTGTCCGCAAGACCATCCAGATGCAGACAACCCGAAACAAAAGCGAGAAATCCGAGTATCGCTGCCGCCGCCACCTCAACCGGGAAGACAATCAGAAGAATTCTGGCCAGAAAAAAACCGAGAATTCCTATCATAGCGCCTACCACGGGGAAAAAATAAAGACTGGCCGGAAAATAATCTCCATCCTTCTCATTCTTCCAGGAGACAGGGAAGAT
>NZ_JBPLBA010000247.1:0-15704 GCF_054039375.1 Desulfomarina sp.
CATATTCGTAACAGAGGCAAGGTCGTGTATCTCCAAAACCAGGTTGTCGAGCCAAGTTATTAACAACAATAGTACGTATATTTTGTAAAGATTGAAATAGTAGTTTAGACTTACTATAAGGCACCCCAGCTTTTCGCGGTCTCTTCTGTCCGCATAGGCAGGCTATAGCGAACAGATGAGCCTGCAAAAATCTGTGGCACCTCTGAACAGTTACAATTCAGAGAAAATAGAATCACAGAGTTGCTACCCCTGTGAGGAGTTACAATTTATTTCCAGGAAATTTCCCAATCCTTTTCTTCTTCTATAAATTTTATTTTGTAGTTTTCCAATGCCTTCATCACCGGTTCATAAATCTTTTTTACGGTTGGGATATGCACACCCGCAAGTCCGGAAATTTCACCGGTCAACAGCATTTTCGCGGCAATGGCTACCGGCAGACCGACAGTAATGGACATGGCCGTATGGACATTGTCTTCACCATAAACGACCATTGTGGAAAATATTTTTCTGATCCTGTTGTTTAATTCATAGACGAATTGATGCTGCATCACCAGCATATCGATATCGTCGGCATCCAGAGACCATTTTGATTCCAGTAAGTGTTGCAGAATTTCCGCGGGAGTTGCTTGTTCAAGACCAATCACATCATCACTGAAAATACCTAACCAGCGCAACTTATACATCATGGCGCTGTCTTCATCCACTTTCAGATATTCAGCGACTTTATGCTCCACAGGTTTTTCCTTGCCATAAGGCAGGTATGAATTGATAAACTGGCGGTATGTCGCATTTTCAGAGTCATTGAACAGATAATCATCACTTGTCATTCCCAGCTGAACAAACGCATTCCACGCCTTGCAGAAGCCGGGGCGACGAATGGTGCCACGAAATAAAGTTTTAACATCATCCAGGCCATAGATGCTTTTATACCCCAGAGAATCACGATTGGGATAGGCCTCAAATTCGCCTAAATCCAGGATGTTGATTCTTTCATAACGCTCAAAAAGTTTATTGTATGGAATATATTTATATCGCCCGTTGTGTAAAAACTGAGAGTTACCCTGCCCGGCTAAAACCACATTTCTTGGATTCCAGGTGAATTTGTAATTCCATGGATTATTGTCGTACTTGGGGGCTATAAGCCCGCCTGTATTCGATTCAAATTCCAGGATCTTTCCACCTTTTTCTTTTATTCTGTCAATAACCTGCATAGCGGACATATGATCTATGCCCGGGTCAACACCAATCTCATTGAGTATAATAATGCCTTTTTCTCTGGCCTGCTGATCCATGGCCCTTACCGCCTCCGAAACATAAGAGGCGGTGACCATATTCACACCATGTTCCAGGCAGACCCGGGCAACGATGTGATGAAAACCGGCCGGGAGCATAGAAATAACGATGTCGGCATTTTTCACCTCCAGATCCACCTGTTTCTGATTCCTGACATCGAAAATAAAGGCGTCACCTCTCCTGTGTCCTGCAATCTTTTTCTCACATAATGCAAGTGAAACATCACCTAACCTGACAGTCCAATCGTATTCTTCTGAATGATCGAGCAAGTATTTTATCAGGCTTGAAGTTGATAATCCGGCACCCAGTATTAAAATTTTTTTCATGACACTCCTGATTGATCCTCCACTCTCAATAAATTTCAGCCACCGGACACAGGTGTAAGAAGTGTAACTGTATCACCATGTCTCAGTAATGACTTTTCTTCACACTGTCTGCCGTTGATCAAGGCAGTACGCTGAACTTCACCGGGAATACTCAATGCGGCGAGCAAATCTGTAACGGCCGCTCCCTGGGAGAGTTCCAGGGTGAAAATATTCCCGTCCTCCGGGGAGTAGCTCTTCAGATCGCCATAGAGTTTGACATTGATCTGAATACGGCCGGGTTCCTCAATAAGGCCAAGGCTTGCCAATTTTTCAGTTGTCGGGATGCCATCTGGCGTCCATTCCCTCACCTTGTAATATTCATCCAGCATTTCCTCCAGGTGACAGACATGGCCCTCTGCAGGCCCGGCCGGCATCGGTTCTTCGGTGAGGCGTTTGGGGAGGCTGTCCTCTTTTCGGGAGAATCCGGCTTTTACAAGATACATTCTTTCAGCATTGATAATCCGTTGACCCGCCTCTGAGAGCTCCTCCAGGGTGTAGTCCGCTCCTGTGACGGCGTTCATATACTCAAGTATTCCTGTGGGGGCGATATCCAGATCCTTCTCCACAAGGTTACGAACCGTGAAAAATATACACAGGCCTGCTGAATCGATGATGGCGGAATGATCCTGAAATGCCTGGGTGGGGCGCGCTTTACCCTTCCACTCTAAAGGATCTGAGGATTTGGGGATCCCAAACAACTCAAAATAGGCAGGATCACCCCGCATATGGGAACCACCGATAGGGCTGGTGGCATAAGCCAGGCCCATTGCCTGGGCGCCCCGGGGCTCGTAGCCGGGAAATTCCTGCTTCTTGGAAACCATGGCAAGCTCAGGGTGACCACAACTCTCAGCCAGGCGATAGCTGCCCTCTGCCAGTATATCGCCAAATCCTTCACGGGTTCCAGTCAGGCGGGTCAACTCAACCAGGGCATCACCATCTCCCCAGCGGAGGGAGCGGCCGATTTTTTCCTCAGTGAGATAGCCACGTTCCACCAGCTCCATGGCGCAGGCTATAGTAGCTCCCATGGTGATGGTGTCCATTCCCAACTCGTTGCAGATATAGTTGGCCTTCACCACTGCTGCCAGGTTATTGATCATGCAACTGGAACCCATGGCGTAGAGAGTTTCATACTCAGGACCTTCGCCCTCTCCTGTATATTTCGAGCCCACCAGCCTGGTTTTCCGGCCGCACCCTATCGGGCAACTGAAACATGCGGAGTTTGTCACCAGATATTTTTTTGTCAGTTCACGGCCATCAATATCCTCCCAGCCATCGAACATCCCCTGTTGCCAGTTCCTGGTGGGGAGTACACCTAAATTCTGAGTAGCCATTACCACACCGGCAGTACCATTGATCCTGAGACCGACGGGCGTTTTTTTTGCCTCCTCATTGAACCGTCCTAATATCTCGCGGTTAAAGGTCTTGAAACGCTCCTCATCCGCTATGGACACCTTCTCATCACCCCGAACAACTACCGCTTTCAGATTTTTTGAACCCATGACGGCACCGACACCTGATCGCCCTGCCGCACGGTCTCTGTCGTTCATTATGGACGCGAACAGGACTCTCTTCTCGCCGGCGGGGCCAATGCAGGCCACTTTTGCCTTCGCTTCGGTTTCCACCAACAGGGCGTCTGTTGTTTCGTGAGTGGTCATACCCCACAAATGGGTGGCGCTTCGCAGTTCGGCTTTGCCCCGGTCGATCCATAAATAAAGGGGCGTTTCGGCACATCCTTCTATAATTATTGCATCAAATCCACCTCGCTTGAGTTCTGTCGGGAACCTGCCGCCGGAATTTGAACAGGTGATCCCTCCGGTAAGTGGTGATCTGGTCATTACCGCGTAACGCGCTCCGGTCGGTGTACCTGTGCCTGTCAGCGGGCCAGTGGCCATAACCAGGATATTGTCAGGAGACAGGGGATCACATTTCGGATCCAGTTCCCTGTTTAAAATCCAGGCCCCCAGGCCTCTGCCACCGATATAATCTTTTGCGACTTCCGGGTCCAGTTCTTCGACCAGCAGTGTGTGCTCCGTGAGGTTGACCCTGAGAATTTTCCCTTTCCATCCAAACATATTATCTCCCAAAAAAAATGATTCTCCCGGATGTGAATATACTCTTTTTTTTACGGTTTTTCAGCCAACTGCCACTGATCGGCTATCTGAAACAATCAATCGCCCTGAAACCAGCCTTATGGTCCAGATTGAATTGGATCAGGCGTTTTTCCAGTTCGAAAAACCGATCTTCGCCGGTTAAGGAAACACAAGCCCTGAGACCTTCATGCCGATCACTGCCGGTTGTGGTGAGGGCGATGGAACTTATCCCGTAATAGAGTAATTCTTCCACCAGTTCCACCCCGCTGAAACCAGGGTAGGATAACGTAAAATAGAAGCCATCGGCAATCGGCTGGTCTTCATCCTTTTCATAAACAATCTTAAAACCGTTTTCAGTGAAAAGATGCTTCATCACCTTCGCGCGCCTGCCATATTCCGTGACAGGTCTGACGTAGTCATAGACCCCATCATTTGTGGCTTTCAAGAGCGCCGTCAATCCATACTGGGCGCTGTGGCTGACCCCGGAGCTCATTGCGTACATTGCACCGAAAATAAAGGCATAACCGAACTGGGAGCTGGAGAAAAACCGGGTAAGATCATGATATTCATTTAAAAACAGCTCGTCAGATATGGCAGCCATGCCAATCCGCTGGCCGGCCAGAGAGAATGACTTAGAGCTTGAAATCAACAGTATGTAGTTGTCTGTATAGTTGGCCACACTCGGGATATACGGGGCACGGCCAGGCCGCGAGTAATCATGCCTGAAGTCCATACCAAAATACGCAAGGTCCTCCAGGGCGACGACGTCATACCTGGTACAGAGTTCACCAATAACCCGCAACTCCGCCTCGATGAAACATATCCAGGAAGGATTGTTGGGATTTGAATACATAAGTGTTCCAATATCCCCTTTACTCAGATATGATTCCAGCTTTTCTTTGAGCTTCTCTCCCCGGTAATTATAAACGTCGAAGCTTTCACTCTCAATACCGATAACACCTGTCTGGATTTTATTGACTGGAAAACCGGGATCGATAAAGAGCACTTTATGCTGTTTTTTGTTGCGTCTTGATGAAACCATAAGAGACATAAAACAGCCCTGCATAGACCCGACGGTCGGCAGACAGTGGTCCGGCTCAACTGAAATATTAATAAAATTCTTTATAAAACGGGAGATTTCATCTTTGAGCCGGGGGATGCCGTCAAACGGCGGATAGATGGATCCTACTTTATTATTTAATGCTTCAATCTCAGCATCAATGGCGATCTGTGGCGGAGGAAGTCCCGGAATACCCATTTCCATGCGGATAAAGCGCTGGCCGGAATCTTTTTCAATATTGGTGACGAGGCGGTTACATTCCCGTATGGATGCAAGACCGACACACTTCAGGCCACTTTTTACGATATTTGTTTTTACTGTCTTTCCATCTACAGGTGTTTTAACCATTGGAAACCTTAACCCGAATAGATCAGGATTTTAATTTCATCATTTTAAAGGTCCTAACCCCGGCGAGCGGGATAAGTACCTTGGCAGTATTAAAAAGGAGTTACATAATTCCAAAATTAATTACTCAGTTGCTTGTTTTTTGTAATAAGGCACGAAACCAGTGTCTATCCAGAAATGAGGATTTTTGTTCGAGATCAAGGCGCACGGAAAATTTTACCGCATGCATATAATTGATATTCCCAGGATAAATTTTTTCGGGCAAAAAGACCAACTATGGACAGGCACAAACTAGTGTCACGTCAACAATGAAATGACGAAATATTGCTCTGTAATTTTTTGTGCCATTCTGTCTGCGACTTTGAGCGCATAGTTGAGCTATGTAACATAAGCCGCAGGCGGGATGGCGCGAAAAAGGACAAGCAAGATACGTCAGAGCAGTGTTGACGGGACACTGGATCCGTCATGGTTTCAAAATACCCTGTGAGGAGTTACGGATCCTTCAACTCACCGACCAACGGTCAAAAAAGATTTGAATATATTTTCAACGGCAGGCAATCCCCGCCTATATCTCCCCGCTTGATAAGAAACTCGAAATACGTTGTCAGGGCCTTCTGCTTCAAATCACCCAGGTCATACTCAATACCCTGCAGGTATTCATAACAACTGGACACCGGCATCGGAATGCGGGAGGCTGTTATTTCGCATATCTCTTTCAATGCAGTCTTCCCCTCGTCCCTGCAACAAATAAACTCACGGTGAATTTCATCCAGTGTTTCCTGGTGTTCAGAACAGAATTCCTCCCGAACCGCACAAACGGCAAAAACAAAGGGTAATCCTGTTTCCCGTTTCCATATATCCCCCAGATCAAACTGGTACAGATAAGTCGATTCAGCGACCAGCCTCAGGGCATCATCCCCAATGGCAAGGACAGCTTTGAAATCATCACCAACTTCTCCTGTGACGTCACCACAGGTATAAGAAGGATTAACACCATTAAATTCTTCAAAAATTATTTTCACCAGGCCCACTGAAGTTTCAGACTGAGAAGTCAGTAAAACAGGAGCCCTGTCAAGCTGGTCAAGGGGTACATGGGAAAAAAGAAAAACAGAACCGACAGGCCCATTGGCACTGATTGAAAGACCGGACAGGATTTTGTATTTTTGCGGATGGAGTCCATATTCAAAACTGGAGATAAAGCCGAGATCAAGCTCTCCTTCTGCCAGTTTTCTGTTCAACCGGGTCGGTGCAGCCTCCACAATCTCCCATCCCTCCCTCACAACGGACTGTTTCCAGGTTTCATGAATTGGTGCCGTATTGATATAATCCACCATACCAATTCTTGCGGTGATCTTCTTTGATGCATTCATAAAAACTGATCCTCATCTTTTTCCTGAACCCTGCACTTCCGCCCATTCAATCTTACTTCCCGGCAGATAAACCGGCATGGCCGGATTCTATGGTTCGGCCTAAAAAGCCGATGAAAACCCTGACGGCGGCAATACAATCTTACGTCGCAGTTTTCCAGAGAAACAAAAAACCCGGACCTGCTGATTGCAGGAGTTTTTCAGACAATCCAGAAAACTTCAGCAGGTCTTCCCCCCGAAACTAACTCTTTTACCACTTCGTAACCATCTCTGCACTGTCTAAGTTTTTGAGAAGAAACCTGCAACAGTTTCGCAGAGTAACCCGGCGCTATTATGCCGACCTGATTCCGGCCTCCATATCCCGGAATCATACCACCCCTGGTTGCCATCTTGAGAATTTCGGCGGCCTGCAGTTCTCCATACATTTCATACAGAAGTCGCATTTCCTCCCAGAGATCAACCGTTGTATTGGAGGCAAACGAATCAGTACCAAGAACAAGCACTATTCCGGCACGTACCATTTCCATCACCGGTGGCCGTCCCACATTGAGAAACCTGTTGCTGCCAGGGCAGAGGCAGACTACGGCTCCTCTTTTTCTGATGAGATCAATATCATTCCCGGAGATATGAACGCAGTGTACTAGAAGAGTTCTGTCATCAAGAACATCGAGGTAATCCAGGTATTCTATTACACTTGAAAATTTTCCGGCAGGAAATACAAATGTCCCGTCCAGGCGACCCCGCTGCTCAAGAAACGATCTGAACTCACCTTTGCCCGTTCTTACAAATTCAACCTCACCCTTTGACTCTGCCGTGTGAATGGAAAAAAGATGGTTCTGTTCAAGACTGCGCTTTTTAAGCAGCTGTATTGCCCCGGGAGATGTTGAATAAACCGCATGGGCTGTTGCCGGATTTTTACTTATTTTTTTGTTTTTGTTTTTGTTTTTCTTATTATGATTTTCTATCAGAGCAGAGAGTTCTGCTTCAATCTCTTTTGTTGGTGCGATATATTCCTGCAGGCGATAAAGAAAGGGCCCCCGCCCAGCCATCCGTTCCCGACATGAATTCGGAACGACCATGTTTCCGATATCCACAACAGCACCAACTCCGGAATTATGCTGATCACGGAGAACATTTAAAAAAGCAGCAATATAATCCTGGCCGCCCTCCCCTTTCTCCTCACGTTTTTCAATGAGCGCGTTTATCCAGTCGGTGAACTTTTCATACCCACCCGGCTCCATCTCTCCTTTCATACATGACAGTTCCAGATGAGCGTGACAGTTGACCAGGCCCGGCATCAGAACTGTCGGGCAGCGGTGCTCAATTCCATCCGGAAACTGTTCCACCAGGCTTTTACGAGGACCGACCGCAAGAATTTTCTCCTTTGCCACGACAACGGATCCATCAGCTATGACCTCTCCTGAACCCGTAACCACCCACTCCGAAGAAAATATTTTATAATTACCCACGGTATTAACAACTCTGTGAGAAATTATCCATCTTTCGCAGGCCGGGTACAAATCCCGCCCCGCTTATCAGATTGCGGATCTCTTTTTCTGAAAGAGCAAACCTGACTCCGGCTGCCGCGACGACATTTTCTTCAATCATGGTTGAACCGAAATCATTGGCACCAAAATGAAGTGAAAGCTGTGCGATTTTAGGCCCCTGGGTGACCCAGGATGCCTGAATATTATCAAAATTATCAAGATAAATCCGTGACAGGGCCACCATCCGCAGATATTTTACAGCAGAGCTTTTTTCGGTTTCCGCCAACATGGTATAATCCGGTTGAAACGGCCATGCAATAAACGCGGTGAATCCTCCAGTCCGGTCCTGCAAGTCCCTTAACCTGCGCAGGTGCTCAAGCCTTTCGGCCACAGTCTCCACGTGACCGAACATCATGGTCGCCGTTGTTCTCAATCCCTGTTTATGGGCTTCTTCCATCACCGCCAGCCACTCATCGGCAGTGCATTTCCGTGGGGCAATCTTCCGTCTTACCCGGTCACTGAGTATTTCAGCGCCACCACCAGGAATTGACCCGAGACCAGCGCGAACCAGTCTCGTGATGACTTCACTTATATTCTTTCCACTGATATTGGAAAAATGCACAATTTCAGGTGGTGAAAAGCCATGAACATGAATGGCGCGGGAACGTATAAACTGCACCATTTCTTCATAAAATGAAAAGGGGAGGTCCGGATGCAGTCCTCCCTGAAGAAGAACCTGCGTTCCTCCCAGCTCTTTTGTTTCCTGAATTTTTTTATCAAGCTCATCAGAACCGAGAACGTAACCATCTTTTCCTTCGGGCTTTTTATAAAATGCGCAGAACTTACAGGCGGAAATGCAGATATCCGTATAATTGATATTTCTATCAATAACATATGTAACCAGTTTACCGGGATTCTTTCTCCTGCGAACAAGATCAGCCAGCATAGCGAGCTGATGAAGATCACCCTCTTTTTCAAGAAAGAGAAACTCTTCATCTTCAAGTCGCTCTGACGAAATTGTTTTATCAATAATTTTCTCAATCATGGATCTGCACCACATTGTAGAGGGTATCTCTCTCCACTGGAATTCTCCCAGCCTCCCGGATCAGCCTTATCAGCGTCCTGCTGCCTATAGCCTGGTCCGTTGACGCTCCAGCCATATGAGTAATCACCTCTTCCTTCACGGTTCCATCCATATCATCCGCACCAAATGAAAGGGCTATCTGGGCCATTTTCGGACCAATCATCACCCAGTATGCCTTGATATGTGGGAAATTATCAAGAAACAGGCGTGCCACTGCCACATTTTTCAGATCATCAATACCATCCGGTCCGGAAATTTCGGCCATAGCAGTATTTCGCGGATGAAAGGCAAGGGGAATGAAGGTCATAAATCCCCCTGTTTCATCCTGTGCCCTGCGCAGATTGTAGAGATGCTCCAGTCGTTCCTCATCTGTCTCGATATGACCGTACAACATGGTCGCATTGCTCTTCAAACCAATCCCATGTGCGGTTTTCGCAATTTCAAGCCAGTCGTTTCCGGAAATTTTCTTCTCACAGGTGAGTTTTCTTACCCTGGGACTGAACACCTCCGCGCCACCGCCCGGAAGAGAACCAAGACCAGCCTCCACCAGTATTTCCAGGGTCTTTTCCACATTCAGACCGGCCAGGTCAGCAAGATGTGCTATTTCCACACAGGTAAAGGCCTGGATATGCACATCCGGCCTCACTTCCTTTATCCCTTTCAACAGTTCAAGATAATATGAAAAGGGCAGTTCAGGATGAAGCCCCCCCACCATATGTATCTCTCTGATCGGCTCCGACAACCGCGCACGGACTTTTTCCTTCACCTCTTCCACGCTCATCTCGTAGGCAAGATCAGAGTTTTTTTCCCGGCCGAAGGCACAGAATTTACAGAGATTACTGCAGATATTTGAATAATTTACATGTTGATTGTAAATAAAATATGCGTGATTGCCGTTCAACCGGTTCCTGACGATATCAGAAAGAAAACCAAGCAGTGGAAGATTGTCGGTTTTATAAAGCTTAAGACCATCTTCCAGATCTAAACGTTCTCCCGCCTGAATTTTTTCCAGAATATTTCCAAAACCTGCTTCATGTATATATCTTTCCATCTGTTTCCCTGGTAGTATGAAATCTGACTCCGTGTAATACCTGAACAATTGCAGGATTTAAGTAATAGCTCACAGGCTCAGGTGAAAGACAAAAGGCCGGGTTATTTACCCGGCCTTCCTGATGCCTTTTTGCACACCTTAAAACATTCACCTGCCGCCACAGGAAATCAGTCTATAAAAAATTTAAGTTTTTCCCGACGACTGGAATGCCTCAATCTGTTCAGAGCCTTCTTTTCAATCTGCCTGATACGTTCTCTGGAAACATTGAATCTCTTACCGATTTCCTCCAGTGTATACTCGGCCTTTTCACCTATACCAAAACGCAGGCGAATGATTTTTTCTTCCCTTTCACTCAAAGTCCCGAGAATATCATTGACCCTGCCGGAGAGTTCTCTTGTCTGTACGGCATCATAGGGAGACTGGGATTCCTGGTTTTCAAGAAAATCACCCAGGGTTGAATCATCATCCCCTACAGGAGTTTCAAGAGAAATCGGCTCCCTTGACGCCTCGAGAATGGACAGGATCTTGTCCATGGGTAAGTTGATGGATTTTGAAATTTCCAGAGGAGTCGGTTCCCTGCCCAGCTCCTTGAAAAGGGCGTAAAATGCTTTGAAAAACTGACTGCGCAATTCAAGAAAATGCACAGGCAGACGAATTGTCCTGGTCTTATCCAGAATTGCCCGTGTAATAGCCTGACGAATCCACCAACTGGCATAAGTGGAAAATTTATTCCCTTTGGTATAGTCAAAACGAAAGACTGCACGCATCAGACCAAGATTACCCTCCTGGATAAGATCAGCCAGAGTCAACCCCTGGTGCATATATCGCTTGGCAATGGAAACAACAAGCCGCAGGTTGGCACGGATCATCGTGTCTTTTGCCACTTCTATGGACCGGCTGTAAGCTTCTAGTTTAGCCTGCAACTCAAACAATTCCCTTTTGTCAGGATATCTCTTGGCCGCACTTATTACAGAATAGCGCATGAAATTGAGCTGCTGTTTCTTGGGTTTTAGAGTCGGGTCCCTCTTCTCCCATAAGTCAATTCTTTCACAGAGAACCTTCATGTCAGGAGTTCCGGAACTGTCCTCCCGAATGGCTTTTATTATTGATTCGAAACCCTGTCTGATGGTTTTACTGTATTTCGCCTCTTCTTCAGGAGTAAGGAGATCAAAGCGCCCCATTTCCCGCAGGTAGGTGGTTGTAGTCTCCTCTCCCTCGTGGGAATCTTCTTCCGTTATCGGGAGCTCCTTTGCCTCCAGTTCATCAGCTCCTTCTTTTTTCTTTTCCCAGAGCTCACCGGACAGGGTTCTTTTCTCGCCGTTTTTTTCAACAGTCACTATTTCAATAGCATGAGCACCGAGAAAATTGAAAATATTCTCTATCGCATTGGGATCCCTGATTTCATCCGGCAAGAGTTCGTTCAACGTATCAAAGCTGATACAGCCTTCTTCCTTTCCAGCTTTCAGAAGATTTTCTTTAAGTTCAGGTAACACCTGTGAACCACTCCATTGCTTGAATTTTAGAGACTATCCTGTACAATACTTTTACAATTCACAGAACAGTCATGGGAAAACCGAAGAAAACCCCGGTGATTTTTGACAAAAAAAAAGCCAGCGAGGAAGATCTCGCAAGCGTGTAGTATTTTAAAAAGAGCATATTCATACTTCACTTATCCTTAAAAAGCAATATAAAAAATACAACTTAACTCAATAAAGCGGAACAGCTGCTCCAGATACATAAGCCATTCATGCCCTTGGGTGCGACAATAAATAAACATCCCAAATGCAGCAAAAAACCATTTGCCAGACATCTCCAGGAAAGTGATTATGGAATATGAAACACTTGAGAGTATTCCGGCTATTACTCTGCAAACTTATATTATAGCACTGAATTGCTTAGATTCAAGGCGGTGATTTATCTTTTCACACCATTCTGTCAGCAGGGAGATCTGATTTCCCCAGACCGTAATCGCGTACAGTAGAGGATACTACAGCCTGAAAACGTGAACGGATCCCCGAAAGAAGACAGTCTGTTTTTCTGATAAATTTAATGGCTAATGGATTTCAAAGTGTTATCAACTCTCCGGTGAGCAGTCTGGGGAAAAGGATATATTCAGGAACTACTATGACAAAGACACGATCCAGCGGCATTCTCGCCCACTTCAGCTCTCTCCCCTCACCCTTCGGGATTGGCGATATAGGTCCTTCCAGTTATCAATTTATAGACTTTCTCGTGGCATGCAACCAATCATTCTGGCAATTTCTTCCAGTCGGACCCACCAATTCCTTTTTTGATGATTCCCCTTATATGAGTATTTCGGCATTTGCCGGTTCTCCCCTGCTGATTTCTCCTGAACTTCTTGAAGAATCTGGTCTTATCTCTAAAAAAGAACGGGACAACCACCCTGACTTTTCACCATACAGGACCGATTTTCCCACAGTGTCCCGATACAAGAAACAACTTCTCCAGATAAGTTATAAAAATTTTTCCGGCCATTCTTCATCGGAATACAGGAGTTTTATCAAAAAGCACAGTTACTGGCTTAACGACTATGCTTTCTTTATGACATACCGGGAAAAATACCAGGAACAGGAATGGTCCAGATGGCCTTCCCATGCGCGGAATCGTAATAAAAGTGCCATGGACACCCTGTATGAAAATGAATTTGACACGATTAATTATTTTAGATTTGAGCAGTTTGTTTTTCATACTCAATGGAAGAAACTGCGCAGTCATGCGAAAAAAAATAATATCCGTCTCTTCGGCGACCTGCCCATTTATGTTGGTTATGACAGTGTCGATGTCTGGGCAAACAGGGAACTGTTCACGCTTGACAGACACACCCTGAAACCGGACCCGGTTGCCGGTGTTCCTCCCGACTACTTCAGCCCCACAGGCCAGCGCTGGGGAAACCCTCTTTATAACTGGCACCATCGGGACGAAACAATCAGGGAAAGTCTCTTCCAATGGTGGAAGAGAAGGCTGCGCAATCTTTTTTCCCTGGTTGATGTTGCCAGAATTGATCACTTCCGCGGTTTTGAATCCTATTGGGCTATCCCGGGAAATGAACCCACAGCCGAGAAAGGAGAATGGCAAAAAGGCCCCGGAAAAAACTTTTTTAACCGAATATTCAGCGAACTAGGCCCACTCAATATCATAGCCGAGGATCTCGGAATCATTACCCCTGAGGTTGAAAGACTCCGTGATGACCTTGACTTTCCAGGCATGAAAGTACTGCAGTTCGCCTTTGATAACGATCCCGACAACACACACCTCCCGCACAATTACACCACCCCAAACTGCGTTGTTTACACAGGCACCCATGACAATGATACTACAGTAGGCTGGTTTCTCAGCAACCAGATCAGCGAAAACCAGAGAGCAACCATAAAAAAATCAGTGAACAGAGAACTCCACGACAACAGCCCGATCCACAGGGACCTCATCCATCTTGCCCAATCATCCATTGCCATGTTGAGTATATATCCTCTCCAGGATATTCTCGGGTTTGGCAGTGACTGCAGAATGAATATTCCGGGGGTGGCGAAGGGAAACTGGAAATGGCGGTGCAGCCGGGAATTCCTTACCGAAGAAGTCGCACGCTATCTTTCAGAAACGACAAGCCTCTTTGGACGGGGAAGAAAAGAAAAAGAATAGAAAGTAAATATATTGACAACCTCCGGCCAGTCAGTTATAAAGCACCACACTGGCCCCATCGTCTAGTGGCCTAGGACACCGGCCTCTCACGCCGGGAACAGGGGTTCGAGTCCCCTTGGGGTCACCAGAATTATGTCCAGCGAAAACAACAAGTTACTTGTTTTTTCGCTGGACATTTTTTTGTTTTAAAGTAGTTTAATAAAAGATAATTTTGGGGGTTTTTGGGGGAAAATATGGCAGGCAATGGTAAATTAATGGTAAATTTACCATGACAATTTCTCAGTATTTTATTCTCTACTGAAGCTTGAGTTTCGAATCATCCTGAAAAGACATGTTGGATTTCTCCAATCCCGAACCCGTAATTTTTCAAAGTTGGTCAGCAGGATATCCGGGATAAACGCTCAAATGACTTCTCCTGATGCAGATAGGGAGGAAATGCCATGGGAAAATCGGAGAAACAATCTGTACCGCAGGAACCCTCTTGAAACGGCAACCGAATGTCGAGGTACGGCCCTTTAAAAACGCTTCCCGGCTCGTTCAAAAGTCGTTCAAGTATGGTGGAAAAAAATGGAGTGGTAACTGGAAAGGTTGTTCTCAGGAAATCCTTGATACCCTGTTCAACATGATGGGCAAGAACTGAGGGTATCATGATGGCAACGTCACTCCGTTTGCAGGTGTTTCATTGAGCATATTTTCCAGAAAATAGAGCGCAGCAGGCAGCGGAACACGGGCCAGCCCACCGATTTCACCAAAGGAACGGTTTTTGGTCCACACCTGGCCCTGATCATACTTCTTAATCTGCTTGAGCTGCTGCGGCCTGATCTGTGACGTCCATTTGACTTCCACCGGAAATACTTTTCTGTCTTTAACGCAGGCGATATCCACTTCACCTCCCCTGGCCTTGATATAATAGGTCGGCAGAATACGACGACAGAGTGCAGCAGCACTTCCTTCGACAAGTTGACCAGTTCTGGCCGCATCCGAGAGAGTCACCTCCTCCATCAGTCGGTAGCCATCTCGGCTGTCCGCACTTATCCAGTTGAACATGGCGTGATAGATAAATGGATCGGTAAAAAAAACCTTTTTGGCCTTCTTGGGTGCTGCGCACAACCGATCTTCCTGCAAAGCTGGCAGAATAAACATTGCATCCATGTCCGCCAGGAGCTGCACATAATCAGCAACCGTTTTAGGATGGTCTATGGACAAATCAGCCAGGAGGTTGTTCCAGGTGATCTGTGATCCATACCGTTTAATAACGGCCATGATAATCTCACGCAGGTAATGTTCCTGTTTTCCCCGTTTCAGCATATCTCCACGGATCCAGTCTGAATAGGTCCGCAGAGTGGCCGGAAGAATGCGGCCTTCCGCCGCCATGTCATTGATTGCTGTTAGAAACCCACCATGGCGGAGATACTCGTCAAAGGCAGAAAAGAGTGACACTATAGTTGCATCCGGTAGTCCCTGGAGGCCGGATTTCGGAACGTATTCCTGCCCATCCTGCAAAATATTCTTGAGCCTGACTGTTTCCCTGAAACTCAACGGATAGAGATGGAAATCCACCTCATCCGCAGTTCCTCTGCGGCCGGGAAATCGCATGCGAGCCTCGTTGAGGATAAGCATGTCTGAGCCGGTCAGCACCAGGCAGATATCCTCCAGTCGCCCAGCATCTGCCAGAAACTTAATCCCCTTGTCCCAACCCCGGATATAGGTGACCTCATCAACCAGCAGGTATGCTATCTGCGAAAACTCATCAATGATATCATCGATGAGCCGAACAAGACTATGATGGTCGTCAATCAGCTCACCACTGAGATAGATGACTGTTGCCGGCAAGACACCCTCTGCCAGCAACCGCTGCATCCACTGTTTCAGCAGGGTCGTTTTTCCCACCTGCCGCCCTCCGGT
>NZ_JBPLBA010000248.1:0-4702 GCF_054039375.1 Desulfomarina sp.
ATTGAGGTTAAGAATTGCAATCGGGTGTGGAATTGTATTCTGATTAACAGTGAAACTCAACATATTTGAGTTGTTGTGATCTCTCCGGTTGATTGCGGAGAAACCTCGCCCCCGGTAAATTTACAGGAGATAAATAAAAAATGAAAATTGTAGCTTTTTGTGGCAGCGCGAGAAAGAAAGGCAATACGGCAATGTTGCTGAAAACAGTACTCGAACCTCTTGCAGAGGCGGGTTTTGAGACCGAACTGGTGGAACTCGCTGGCAAGAACGTTCCGGGATGCAAGGCCTGCATGGGTTGTTTTAAAGAGAAAAACAGGAAATGCGTGTTCGATGGTGATGTGGTCAATGACTGTATTGAAAAAATGGAGGGGGCCGATGCTATTCTTCTCGGTTCACCCACCTATTTTGCCGATATATCCTCTGAGATGAAGGCGTTGATTGATCGATCGGGAATGGTTGCCCGTGCCAATGATAACATGTTTCGACGCAAACTCGGGGCAGCAGTGGTTGCCGCGAGAAGAGCCGGAGCCATCCATGCTTTTGATTCCATGAATCATTTTTTTCAGATAGGGGAAATGATCATTGTCGGCTCGTCTTACTGGAATATCGGTCATGGCCGTCAGAAAGGTGAGGTGTCAGGGGATGAAGAAGGGCTCGCTACCATGAAGACCCTGGGGGAAAACATCGGCTGGCTGCTGAAAAAGATGTATGGGTAGTTCTTGTGATCGGAGAGTTTTTATGAAAATCCGCGGCTGAAAATTGCAGTGTCGCAGTCGGGATTTTTATTGTTTTTGGAGACCGGGCCATAGAGTCCGGTTATGGTGCTTTAACTGATGAAAAAAGAAATGGGAAAGGTGACCACCGGGAAAAAACAATTACGGGTTCTGGTGGTGGATGATGATCAGGTTCACAGATTTATGCTTTGCTCCATGCTGGCTGAATGGGGCTTTCAGACTGTTGAAGCGGATGATGGCACGACAGCAGTTGAGGCCGTCGGGGAACATTCCTATGATGCGGTATTGATGGATATCCGTATGGCAAAAATGGATGGACTGGAGGCTTTTTCTATTATTCAGCAAAAAGATCCTTCCCTGCCCGTTATCATAATGACAGCTTATTCCTCTGTTGAGAGTGCAGTTGAAACCATCCAGCAGGGGGCCCACGACTATCTGACCAAGCCCCTTGATTTTGACCGGTTACGTCTGGCTCTTGAACGAGCTGTGGACCATCACCGGGTCACAGCGCAGAAAGTGAGGGAAAAGGAAGGCGGAGAGTCTCAGGATCTGCAGACACGGATCATCGGTTCTTCTCCACCCATACGGGAATTACTGGAAATGATCTCTTATGTGGCGCCAACGGAAGCCACAGTTCTTATTTCCGGGGAATCGGGGACAGGTAAGGAGCTTGTCGCCGAAGCTCTGCATGAAAACAGTGAAAGAAAAGGAGAACCCTTTGTCAAGGTCAACTGTGCTGCTCTTGCTGAAAACTTGCTTGATTCCGAGCTGTTCGGTCATGAGAAAGGTGCCTTTACCGGGGCCGAAAAGAGACGGGAAGGAAAATTTGTTCAGGCGGATGGTGGGACTCTTTTTCTGGATGAAATCGGAGAAACATCCCAGGCCATGCAGGTTAAACTGCTGCGGGTTCTTCAGGAGCAGGAACTGCAGCGTGTGGGCGGGGAGGAAACAGTCAGGGTTGATGTGCGTATTATCGCTGCCACCAACAGGGACCTTGAAGAGGAAGTACGTCGGGGCAGGTTCAGGGAAGATCTTTTCTACAGGTTGAATGTGGTTATGATTGTTGTTCCCCCCCTGCGGGAACGGGGAGATGATATCCGGGAACTGGTTGAGTATTTTGCCCGGAAATTCGCAAAAAAAAATAGACGGATTCTTGATGGAGTAACAGAAGAATGCATGAATATGCTCGCCAGTTATCCATGGCCCGGCAATGTCAGGGAGCTGGAAAATGCTATTGAACGTGGAATCATTCTTATGCGCGGGACCGAGTTGACCGAAAAGAGTCTCCCGTTGACTGTGCAGAAACAAGTGAAGCAACAGGATCTGGAAAAGGACAGAGGACCTGTTTCCATTTTTGAGGCGGAAAAACAGTTGATTTTAAAAACCTTGAAGGAAACGGATGGAAACAAAAGCCGGGCAGCAAAACTTCTTGGTATCACGAGAAAAACATTGAAAAATAAACTTGATAAATATGATGAATCGTGACAGGAACATGATTCTTGAAGTCCTTCGGTTGACTTGGATATTCTGCTGTGGTAAGGCTCTGAACGCACAAAGTAAAAGCTGATTACCCATGAAATTCGGCCAGTTTGGGGATATAGCTGTTTTATCAGGCTAGCCTACGGTCAAAAATCACTGGCAATCTCAATCGATAAGGAATTCAAATGAAAAAGTGTCAGTCCTAATCATTTTTTAACCAGAACAATGTGATTTTTGAAATACGCCTGATAAAACAGCCACATCCCCAGGTCCACAAGTATCAGGCTGAGTTTTGTACGTAATCAGCGTTCCACCTGGGCGTTGCCGGGGCAAATTTAAAAATAACTTTTGTTATTTAGAAGGAAGTAAAAAAACGATTTTCACCTGGAGGGCTGAGTAAGCGCGAAGTACTGCAAGGCAGGGAACAGAGTGGATTCGGAGAAGGAGTAAAACTGGATGAGAATGGATATAGTTCATATTGGTGCCGGAGAGTTGACTTATGAGATACGGAACATAGTCAACGTCGGGGAAAAATTACAGAAACTTGGTTTGAAAACCAACTGGGAAAATATAGGCGACCCCATAGCCAAGGGTGAAGAAGTTCCTGAATGGATGAAGGAAATCGTGGTGGAGGCGGTCCGCCGCGACTGTACTTACGGCTATTCTCCCACCAAAGGAGTTCTGGCCACCCGTGAATTCATCGCGGAACAGACCAATAAATTCGGGACAGTAAAGATTGATGCCGAAGATATTATTTTTTTTAACGGTCTTGGAGATGCGATTTCAAAGATCTTCGGGTTTTTAAAACGTACCGCCAGAGTTCTCGTGCCGACCCCCAGTTACAGTACCCATTCTTCCGCTGAAGCCGCACATGCCGGAACCAGCCCGGTTACTTATGTTCTTGACCCCAACAACCACTGGTATCCAGATCTGAATGATATTGAAAAACATGTGACCTATAACCCGGCCGTTGCCGGAATTCTCATCATCAACCCGGATAATCCCACCGGTGCAGTCTATCCGCGGGAAGTCATGGAAGCCATTGTGGAGATAGCCCGGAGGTACGATCTGTTTCTTATCTGTGATGAGGTGTATCAGCATATTTATTATAACGGCACAACCACAGCAACATTGGCTGAAGTGGTCGGGGATGTTCCGGCAATTGCCATGCGCGGGATTTCCAAAGAGATGCCTTGGCCTGGCGCGCGGTGTGGCTGGATTGAAGTGTATAACAGGGAGAAAGACCCGATTTTCAGTAAATACATTGATTCAATCCTCAACGCCAAAATGGTCGAAGTCTGTTCAACGACCCTGCCTCAGACAGTTTATCCCAAGGTGGTAACCCATCCTGATTATCCTGAATATCTACGGCTCAGGGTGGAACGGTATGAAAAATTTTCCAACATCGCCTACGACTGTCTCAAGAGTGTCAAAGGTGTCCTGGTCAACAGGACCAATGGCGCCTTTTATATGAGTGTCTGTTTTGAAGACGGAGTATTGACTGATTCCCAGACCCTGCCCATTGGAAATGAAGAAGTCAGGGAAATGATAGAAAACCTGGTGAGTCCGCCGGATACTGCCCTTGATAAACGGTTTGTCTATTACCTGCTTGGATCGACCGGAGTCTGTGTTGTACCTCTGACCTCCTTTGCCACTGCTATTAACGGATTCCGGATCACTCTTCTTGAGACAAGCGAAGAAGAGTTTGAAAACATTTTCCGCACCATCGCTGATGCCATAGAGCGATATCTTCGCAGTTGACAGTCAGTGTTCGTGTAATTGGTCACAGGGGTAACAACTCTGTGATTTTATTACCTCTGAGCTGTAATTGCTCACAGGTACCGCAGATTTTTGCAGGCTCTTTTGTTCGCTATAGCTACCTATGCGGGCAAAAGAGACCGTGAAAAGCTGGGGTACCTTGTGAGTACGTGTTTGTATGTTCACGCTGTTCCTGCCGCCTTTCGGGGCGGGAACAGCTCTTTTTTTCTCATGCCTGATTCAGAACCCGCCTGTTGCGTTAGATAGTGCCTGTCCATAGTTGGTCTTTTTGTCCGATATCTGCGTTGCCCGAAAAATTTCATCCTCGGAGGTAAGCGTAAACTCCGGTATCAATTATATGCCTGCGGTAAAATTTCCCGTGCGCCTTGATCTCGAACAAAAATCCTCATTTCTGGACAGACACTAACTCGGTTTTCCACATAAAAAACGACAGCCATCAAAACCATGCTCAACCGAAAACAGACTGCCTGACAGAACCGACATGCCGGGAGTTCTTGACAACAATTCTCAGATTATGGATAATTCATTATAAATGTAGAAAAAATCTCTGCTTCCATTTTTCTGTTGCCCCTTCTCGACCGAAAATGATTATGAAAAATAATGAGTTGATAATTAAAGGTATTATTTTCACCTTCTGCTCTATGCTGATCGGAGCCGGCACACCGGTTTCTGCTGATGAGTCAATGGCGGATTACCTTGATCTTCCCCTT
>NZ_JBPLBA010000249.1:0-20876 GCF_054039375.1 Desulfomarina sp.
GGGTGCCAACGCGGAAGACATCAGCAGAACTGTTCATGCTCATCCGACTCTTGCGGAGACTTTTGCTTTTGCAGCAGAAATTGTCGATGGTTCCATTACTGATCTGCTTCCGGCAAATAAAAAGTAATGTGATTTATCACGGCGCCCTGGTGGCTGTTCGAAAGGGAGGCGAGTGAGTTTTTTTTATGGAGCTGACGGCTGAACAGTTGAAGATTATCCAACATGGTGAAGGGCATGCGCGGGTAAGTGCGGTTGCCGGCTCCGGTAAAACGACCACCATGATTGGTCGTATAGGTCATCTGCTCAGGAATGGGGTGCAGGCTGAAGAGTTGCTGGTGCTGATGTTCAACCGTTCAGCCCGGGACGGTTTTGTTCTGTCCATGGAAAAGCAATTGAAGGATTGCGCATCCCTGCCTGAGATACGTACCTTCCATTCCCTCGGTTACAGGCTTGTGGCGAGTTTTGTCAAGCGTGGCGTTTTGCCGTCATATACCCTTGTGACTGAGGAGTATGTCTTTGAAAAAATGGCAAAACAGGTTGCGGCCCAGCTCTATCGTCGGGAAAATGGCGGCCATATTTCCGGAGAAGATGAGGAAGAATTCCTTACCTTTATTGATCAGGTCAAAGCAACAGTGGAGCCTGCCGGCAAAGTTTTTGACCTGTTGCATTTTCCCGATCGTTTACGCTATTTTATTGAGGCATTTGCTTTTTTCGAGCAGGTGAGACAGGAGAGGAGGATACGATTTTATAATGATCTGATTTATGAACCACTGCAGGCACTGCGTGATGATCCTCTGCTGGTGAAGTGGGTGGAGAACAGGGTTGATCATATCATAGTCGATGAGTATCAGGACATCAATGAAGTACAGCAGCATCTTCTTCTCCTGCTTGCGGGTCAACGCGCACAGGTTATGGTCGTGGGTGATGTTGATCAGTGTATTTACGAGTGGAGAGGGGCGCGGCCGGATTTTATTGTTAAACGGTTCCACCGTGATTTTCCCGGGCCGGTGAATTATACTCTCTCCCGGACATTTCGTTTTGGTCACCGACTTTCTCTGGCTGCTAATTATCTTATCCACAATAATATCCTGAGGGATGAAAAACTCTGTATTTCCGACACCACTACTCCTGATACACAGATTTCATATATGGAGGAGAATGGAGGAAAACATCCGATCCTGGCTGTGGTCGATCGGTGGCGTGGGCAGGGAAGAAGTCTGGAGGAAATTGCGGTGCTGGTTCGGATGTATGCCCATAGCGTTCCTCTGGAGCTGGCCCTGCTGGATGCCGGTATTCCCTACAGACTCGAGGGACACGAACGGGTTTTTGATTGTGGTGAAATAGTTGCTCTTCTCGGCTATCTACAACTGTCGCTCGGTATTCTGGGAACAGAGTCTGAAGAAAAAAAATTCAGGACGGTTGTGGCCATGTTGTCCCAGCCACATCTTGGAGTGCGCCAGAGAGAGCTTGAGCAGCTTGCCCGGCAGGTAGCGCAGAATCCCCTGGCTGGAGCAGACGTAATTGAAGCGGCAGTGAATGATACCATGCCGTCCTTTATTCAGAAGCGTTTTTTCAATGCCGCAGAAAACTGGAGGTGGATAAAAAAGAGTTTTTCAGATTCCCGCACGGATTTAGTATTACGCGGAATAGTTGAAAAAATTGATCTGTATTCTTTTTATTCTAAATTTTCGGTGAGAAACACAACAGCCGAAAACCGTATAAAAACCTGTGAGGTGTTCATCGATTTTGCGGGAAAACAGGGAATGGCGCCCGAACAGTTTTTAAGAAAAATTGAAGAACTTCGTTTCCCCGATGGGGCAACTGACAGGAAGAGTCTGCTTATCACCTCCATCCACCGGGCTAAAGGACTGGAATGGCCACTGGTTGTTATTCCGGGTCTTGAAGACGGCAGTTTTCCCCTGTTTCAGGATATGTCTGCGGGGGAGAGCCTGGAGGATGAGAGGAGACTGTTTTATGTGGCAATGACCAGAGCTGTGGAAGAGGTCGTTTTTATTTATCCCCGGGACAGGCTGTTGAGAAAAGCCATGAAAACAGGCAGGAGCCGTTGTCCGGGTGAGCAGATACAGGCCAGTCGTTTTCTTTATGAGGCAAGATTGTCTTTTTCCGATAAACTGGGTGGAGCCGTCAGCCGACGGACGGGCGAGGCGGAAAATATTGTTCTGCAGGGCGATGAAAGCGGTATCGCCGCCAGATATCTGCGGGCCATGAACATTTCCTTTACTGTCGGTCCGGGAATGCCGGATGATTCTGAATCGTCCGGGAAAACTGATAAACCGGCCCGGTCTTCACAGGCTGATGAAAATCCCGATTGCGATAATACAACCTTAAGTCGCAGATTTTCGGATAAAAAAATTTTGCAGATTGACGAGATAGCCGAAGGTCTTGCAGTATGGCATGAGAAATTCGGTTGTGGTACAGTTACAGCGGTCAAAGATAGAAAACAGGGCCGACTGCAGGTCCTTTTTGCTGATCATGGTGAAGTGATCCTTCTGGCACGCTATGCCGGGTTGCGTTCCGGATGAAACAAGAACCGGTGATGGTCATCAGGCCGTGGTTTCTTCAGCAAGTAACTGTTTTGTATCAGTCATGCAGTAGCGGTCTTTTCCCCGGTGTTTTGCCGTATACATTGCCATATCTGCCAGTCGTATCAATTGATCCGGCTCTTCTCCATGGTCCGGGTAAAGAGCTATGCCTATGCTGATGCTGATCGCAGATTTTCCATACCTTTTGTCCATGTCGGTTCGTACGGAACCGCAGAGTTTCTCGGCCACCAGTTTCGCATCAAGGCTGTCTGTTATCTGGGGAAGGGCGATGACAAATTCATCTCCTCCCCAGCGGCAGAGAATGTCGGAGTCTCTCAGTGTGTTCTGCAGGGAATCTGACAGCTCAATCAGGAAAAGATCCCCCCTTTCGTGTCCATAGCTGTCATTGATACGTTTGAAGTTGTCGAGGTCAAGAAACAGGATGCCTATCTGGTCTTTGTTTCGTCTGGCTCTGAGGATCATCTGTTTCAGGAGGTCATGGAACAGTCGCCTGTTCGGCAGCCTGGTGAGGGAGTCGTGATAGGCCATGTGGAGTAGCTGCTGCCTGGCTCTGGTGAGGTCGGTAATGTCATGGAGCGTGACAACTGCGCCAATCTTTTTTCCGTTATTGTCATACATTGCCTGACCGTTAACCCGCAGTGTCTGCCGCTTTCCATCACTTGAGAATATAACAATTTCTTCGTTTCGTATTTTTTCTCCCGCGAGGGCTCTTGAGAGGGGGATTTCTTCCATTGAAAGGGGAGTCTGCCCATCCGGCTTGAACAGGCTGAAGTATTCAGTCCACTTATGTTGTGGAACACTTTGAAGGTCTGCGCCATGGATTTTTACACTGGCCGGGTTGAACAGGGACAGATATCCCTCTGCATCGCAGACGACAATGCCGTCCCTGGTATGTTCCAGAACCGCTTCCTGAAATTTCTTCTGCCTGGCGAGTTCGGTCTGGGCCTGTTTGAGGGAAGTGATATCGAGAAAATACCAGATCCTGCCGACATATTTTTCTTCGTTGTAAACCGGATATGAATGTCGATAAAAGGTCCGGCCATCCCTGAGCTCGATTTCGTCAACGCTTTTTTCATTCGGATGTTCATATAAATACATCACTTTCTGCATGAAAACTTCAGGTTCGCAGACTTGTTCGATAACTGTTTCCAGGCTGTCGAGATCATTGCGGCAATTTTCAATGAAATGGGGAATTCTCCACATGCGCAGGAATTCACTGTTATAGGAAATCATTTCCATTTTGTCATTGATCAGAAGGATTCCCGCAGGATTCTGGCGATATTGTTCCTGCAGAAGAGTATTTTCCTGTACACCGGATGATTGGAGCAGCTTTTCCTGATAAACCAGGGCCAGCAGGTTGTTGTTGCTTAATCTGGATAATTTCAGGGTTAAAGGGCCGGCATGGCCTGGCTGTGTCGCCAGTGTCGCCTCATATTGTACTGGATCTCCATATTTTACCCGTTTGAGGATGCGGACAAAATCAGGCCTGTATTTTTTTTCCAGAAAATTCTGAAAAAACTGATTGATCGGGGAAGAGTGCTCGCAATTGAAAAACTTTGTCGCCAGTGGATTCAGACGGAGAATTCGTGCGTCCGGTTGCAGCTCAAAGGCGGGGCAGGGGAGATCGTTAAGCATGATTTTCATGAGTAGTGTTTTACGCAATAAGTCTGTTATGAAATCAGTGGCACTGTATCAAACAGTTGGAGCATCTGTCAACAGGTAACATGAAAAAACGTCGAGGGTGATTGCGACATCTCTCTCTTCGTCTGACAAGCACTTGACTTCAAACCAGCCGTTTTGTAGTGTAAAATGTACCCTGTATAAAAAGAAAGTGGATTATCTGCTAATTGTTATGGAGGCTGGACCGAAGGGAGGTGAGTGACTTTATTCAGCAGATTTAATCGTGAATTTTACGATTGTTTTCAAGATGTCATCAAGATAATTTCTGCGGAACTGTTACAGATTAAGGGAAAGGAGAAAGTATGAGAAGACAGCTCTGTTTTCCGGCAGCTTTTTTCGTGCCTGTATTTATTCTTTTCTTCCTGGTTTCCTGCCAGAACCAGGGGGAGTCGATCAAGCTCGGTCTGGCAATTAACCTGAGTGGTCGCGGAGGAGCCGCCGGAGAACATATTCGTAATGGAGCCCTCCTGGCTGTTGAAGAAATTAATGAGCAGGGAGGGATAAACGGCCGCCCCCTTGAGCTTTTGATTCGCGATGACAGAAACAGCAGTGAGGGAATACAACAGGCGGACCAGTTTCTTCTCGATCGGAAAGTTGTGGCTGTGATAGGTCACAGTACATCAAGAAATACATTGATAGCTTACCCTGCAGTCACTTCCAGGAAAACCTTGCTCATTACCCCATATGCCGCCACTGACCGACTGACCGGCAGGGATGATCTGTTTCTTCGTACTCAGGTAAGCTGCGATCTTTACGGGAAAAAGGCGGCAGAACTGTTTAGACGCGATTCCGTTGCTTCTGTTGCCCTGCTGATGGATTTGAGCAATAGTGAATTTGTCATGGACTGGGCTGCTTCTCTGAAACGATCGTTTTCAGGAAAAATAACGGAAGTTCATTTTAATTCAAGCGAAGAACCGAACTGGGAACATATCAGCAGAGATCTCCTGTCCCCAAAACCTGATGCGGTTCTTTTTCTTGCCGAAGCAAGTATGACAGGGATAGCCCTGCAGAAGATAAAGACCGCCGGATTCAAAGGAAGGTTGTTTTCTTCCGTCTGGGCTCATACCCCTGAGTTGTTCAGATATTCGGGGCAGGCGGCGGAAGGACTTACTCTTATAACATTTATCGATCCTGAAAATTCAAGGCCCCGTTATCTCAATTTTTCTTTAAAAATGAGAAAAATTTTCAAAACTGCAGCTAATCCACGTTCTACAAGGGCCTATGAGGTGGTTAATATTCTGGCTGACGGGTTAAGACGGTGCAATAAAATAACAGGCATTGAACTGAAAAAAGCTCTGCTTGCAGCAGAGTATGATACCCTGATGGGACGTGTTCGGTTTGATAAATATGGTGACGTACTGCGTCCTGTCTATGAAGTTGTGGTTCGCGGGAAGAGATTTCATAACAATGGAGAAATATAGGTGACGCCGCAACCCCTGCAAAAAAAAATAAATCTGATGTTTTCTGCTGTCGCCGTCTGTGTTTTTCTTATTGTGGTTTTTATCAGTGGTTTTCTGGAATACCAGCGTGTCAGGGATGAGTTTTCAACCGTGATGTCGGCAAGGATTAATGTTGCCCGGGCCTTGATGAAAAATGCCCTCAGTTTTACGGACAGTCTGGTGCAGTCTCTTATGCATGATATCCCGCCGGGCAGGTTTGATGAACTGGTCTCCCGGCTTGATGCTTCCGGCTATTTTAACCTGTCGGGGGACAGTTTCTATGTACTTGACGCAGGAGGAAAGGTTGTCCATATTTCAAAACCGTACTCCCAGTATATCGGTGTGGATTTCAGTGCCATTGTTATGAACGGTTTCAGTGGAAAAAGTCATGAATATCACTATTTTCAGTCTCTTTTGACAAAGGAGTCGGTGGTTGCAATTCAATATCCGCTCTATGATGGATATCTCCTGGTGATAGAGCGGGGGGTAGATAATTTTATTTTAATTATGAAAAGTTTCAGAAAGGGAAGACTGTATGAAGGAGAACAGCTGTTCGTTCTTTCTGAAAAAGGTAGAGTAATTTACCATCCTGATGAGCTGCTGATGACTACCCGCTACAATCTCGGTTTTGATCTCAGGCAACAGACGGAATCAGATTCCTTTGGTCTTTTTTCCTTCCAGTACTATGGGAAGCACTGTGTTGCGATCAAAGAAAACTTTGGTGAGCCGGCCGGTTGGATCATTTATTACAGTGTTCCCTCCTCTGTCATGTTGCAGGCAATTAAAAAAGTGCTGCTGCACCAGGTCGGTTTTCTGTTTGTCCTTTTTTTATTATTGTTTTCCGTTATTCATTTTATCTTTAAGCATTTTTTTTCACGACCTGTGAGAAACATTGTCGGAGCACTTGAAACTTCGGGAGAGGAAAATGATTTGTTTCTTGATTCTGCCAATCTTTCCGGTGGTATTCTCGAGTTCGAGGCAATTGTATCCGCTATTCAGAAGCGTGACGAAGAAGTTGCCGGTACGGTTGAGAGATTTCAGGCAGTTCTCGACAGTCTGGACGCTATTGTTTATGTCTCGGATCTTGAAACATATGAACTCCTGTTTATGAACAGTTATGCGCAGAATATCTGCGGAGAGTGCATTGGCAAAAAATGTTATACAAGTTTTCATCGCGGGGATTCACCCTGTGAATTCTGCACAAATGAGTTTCTTGTAAATGAGCATGGTGAACCTGCCGAGGTGTTTGTCTGGGAATATGAGAGCAGTATTACAGGACAGTGGTTTGAATGTCGGGATCAGGCTATACGATGGACCGACGGAAGACTAGTCAGGATGGAAATTGCAACGGACATAACGGGAAGAAAACAGGCAGAGGAAGCGTTGATAGCCGAAAAGGAGAGACTTTCCGTGACTCTTCGTTCAATTGGAGACGGTGTTATTACAACTGATGTTGAAGGAAAAATAGTTTTTCTGAATAAAGTAGCGGAAGAATTGACCGGCTGGTGTTCCCGGGAGGCGGAAGGAAGACCGTCCACAGAAGTTTTTCAAATCATCAACGAGAAAACCGGGAAAAAATGTGCCAGTCCGGTCCAGCGGGTCATGGAACTGGGACGTATTGTCGGGCTGGCAAATCATACCGGCCTCATTGCCCGGGACGGTTCTGTCCGGTCGATTGCGGACAGTGGAGCCCCTATCAGAGATAAAGAGTCGAAAATTATAGGAGTTGTCCTTGTATTTAGGGACATCACCAATGAAAAGAAAATGGAAGAAGAGTTGCTGAAGGTAAGGAAGCTTGAATCGGTTGGAGTCCTTGCCGGAGGAATTGCTCATGATTTTAATAATATACTCTCTGCAATACTGGGGAATATAGAGCTGGCTGCATTCCGGTTGAAAAGTGAAGACGGGGAGGCGAAAACCCTTCTGACCGAAGCGAGAAGGGCCACAAAACGGGCGACAAAACTGACACGGCAGCTTCTGACTTTCTCAAAAGGTGGTGAGCCGATCAGGGAAGCTGCTTCTCTGGCCGAATTAATTATGGAGTCGGCGGATTTTATTCTCAGGGGGAGTCAGGTGGTCTGCAAACACGAAATTCCTGAAAATCTCTGGATGGTGGAAGTGGACAGCGGACAGATCAGTCAGGTTATTCAAAATATAATACTGAATGCCAAGCACGCCATGCCGGAAGGCGGAACCATTACGGTGCGTTGTGCCAACGTTGAAGATCCGGCCAGGGAAGCACTTCTCAGTGTTGATAAAGGGTATTATGTCCGCATTACTCTTTCTGATACGGGCGTGGGAATTCCCGGGACCATAATTAATAAAATCTTCGACCCGTATTTTTCAACCAAGCAGGAAGGGAGTGGCCTGGGACTGGCCATCTGTTATTCGATTATCAATAAACATGACGGATTTCTTACGGTTAATTCCAGTCCGGGAAAGGGTGCCGTATTTACTATATATCTCCCGGCCATAATAACCTGTGGTGAAAAGGTGAGCGAAAAACCACAACCAGGCTCAGCTGTGAAAGCGGCCAGGGTCCTGGTTATGGATGATGACGGCATGTTGAGGGAACTGGCCAGGTCCCAGTTACAGGCACTGGGGCATTCAACTGTTCTGGTTGCGGACGGAGAGCAGGCAGTGAATAAATACCAGGAACTGCAGGACAGCGGTCATCCGGTTGATCTTGTGATTATGGATCTGACTATTCCGGGCGGAATGGGGGGGCAGGAGGCGGCCCGGAGACTTCTCAGGCTTGATGCAGGGGCGAAAATTGTGGTGGCCAGTGGTTATTCCAATGATCCGGTTCTGGCAAATTACAGGGAGTACGGTTTTTGTGCGGCTGTGGCAAAGCCGTTTGATCTGGGAGAATTGTCAAAGGTTATCGAATGCGCATTAGACCCGATGTGGTCGGATTGAACTATTCGCAATCCGCGGGAGTCGGTTGTTGATTATTGAAATACACGCAGTTACAGTTCAGAGGTAATAAAATCACAGAGTTGCTACCCCCTGTGACCAATTACAATAAAACAGGACTGTTTCCAGGTTTACAGGTGCAGGATTCAGGTGATACCAGGTGGTGCAGTGTTCATGAGAAATTCAGATCAAGAGCTGCATGAGAGCATGGAGCAGCCGGGACGGTTTCGGGCCCATTCGGGACGTTTTTGGGCAAAGTGTTTTTTATCCGGTTGTTCATCATAGGGGTGTCGTATGAGATTCTGGAGTTCCTCTATCATTGTTGTATCACCGTTTTCCGCCTTGTCAATAGCCTGCTGGGCCAGGTAGTTGCGCAGGATATATTTGGGATTGGTCCGGTTCATTCGTTCTGTTCGCTCCTGGCCTGTCTGTTCGTCTTCCTGGAGGCGTTTCCTGTATTTTCGCAGCCAGGTTGAAAGACGGGTTGTGTATTCTTTATTTATCTGTTCGGGAAGATAGTATGCGTCCCTGAGCGGAACAGGAATGGACTGGTCATTTTCCTGGATCGGGGAGATTTCAGCAAGATTTCTGAAGAAAATGGTCATGTCTGTTTCAACTGATTGCAGGATGGTCGTCAGTTCATGAATCAGGGTATCATCGGTCTGGGGTTGAAAAGTTTTCAGACCAAGTTTTTTCGCCATCATCAAATTCCATTTTTCCTGGAAGGAACTGGTATAGAGATTCAGTGCTTCCTGCAGAGGGATGGTGTCGTTGATCAGGGGGTAAATGGCATTTGCCAGCTGGAGCAGATTCCATTGACCGATATGGGGTTGATTTTTAAAACAGTAACGGCGTCCCTGGCTGTCTGTTGTGTTTGGGGTCCAGTTCGGGTCAAAATTTTCCAACCATCCGTAGGGACCATAATCAATGGTCAGTCCTGTAATCGACATGTTATCACTATTCATAACCCCGTGGACGAAACCGACACGCATCCAGTGAACAAGAAGAGTTGCCGTTCTTTCGCAGATTTCATTATACCATTGAAGATATGTTGCCGTTGATGGCTTCCCCAGGTGAGGGAAATCAGTGCGAATGGTAAAATCCACCAGTTGTTTGAGCAGGTCGGTCTCTTTTCTGGATGCCGGGAGTTCAAAGTTACCGAAGCGAATAAAGGACGGAGCAACCCGGCAGACAACAGCGCCCGGCTCTTTTTTGGGGTGTCCATCGTAGAACATGTCTCTTGTCACCTGGTCACCCGTGCTGATGAGACTTAAGGCTCTTGTGGTGGGAATACCGAGGTGGTGCATGGCTTCACTGCAGAGGAATTCCCGCAGAGATGATCGCAGCACGGCCAGGCCGTCAGCCGACCGTGAATAGGGAGTTGGCCCGGCCCCCTTCAACTGCAGGGTCCAGTGAGAAATTTTCCCTGTATCCACTTCTCCCAGGTTTATTGCCCGGCCATCCCCCAGTTGTCCCGCCCAGTTGCCGAACTGGTGTCCGCCGTAACACATGGCATAAGGATTCATTCCGGCAAGAAGCCGGTTCCCCACAAAAACTTCCGTGAAATCATTGCTTCGGCATGTTTCGATGGAGATACCCAGGAGTCGGGCAACTTCCGGACTGAAGGCCAGAAGACGGGGAGAGGATGCCTTTCTGGGAGTTACGCTGGAATAACAGGCGCCCCGTACCTGCCTGCGGGAGTTTTCCAGGACAGGATCACCGGGAAGATCTCTGAAGAAGCGATTATTAAAAGTCAGGTCATCAAGTGATGGAACAGGTAGAGAAATATTCATGCTCACCAGTATAAGCATGCCACAATGTGTTATCAAGAGCAGGGCAGGGGTTATCTTTTCATAAAACGTGAATACAATGTCCGCAGAAGCCTGCCAAAGAATCCGTGGGAAAAAGATTTATCCGGAGCAAGGAGTGAGAAAAAAGGTTTCTTTCCACTGCCCTGTAGCTTAAAATCCGATTGGAATTTTTGACCGCAGGTGGGGCATACCACAACCAGTCCTCCGATATTATGGGGAAAACGCAGTTTCTGCCCACATTGCTCACATTTCAGGATAGTATATTCCGGCATATATGGAATTTTTTAATTGTTTGTTTGAAAATCCACGGCTGGGGGGGGTGTTACGCCGCAGTCGGGGTTTTCGTCAGCTTGTTGAAGTCGGGCCATAGACCCCGGCGATGCCGGCTTGTCTTGTAATCCTATGGCAAAAGGTGTGTTGCCACAGTTGGTTTTTCTCAGTTCATCGTTGAGAATTTTACCGGATTTGGATTGAAGGGAGAACAAAAAAATGATCATAAGAATTCTTATTGCCGGTTTTGCGTCTTCTGTGACCGGTATAAGTTATCTGGTCGGTCTGGCCAGGTTGACAACCGCTCTTCTTTTAGGTTTTGGTTCCCTTGTTGCCTTTGTATTCGGTCTGCTGTTTCTCCTGCCACCGGAGGAGGGGCGTCTCTGGTTCCCTCTTTACGGTGAAGCACCACCATGGCCGTTTTTTATTATCTGCGTCCTTCTTCTCGGGGCAATATTTTTTTTGTTCAGACAAAATTCGGATTTTGAAGTTGTGGAGGAAGTGTCCGGAGACCATTTCAAGTTTCTTCTTGGAGGGGTCGGAGGGTATCTTCTGACCTTTTTTACCGCTGTCTATTTCTGGTTTCCTTCAGAGGAAAGAAAGCTGGCTACGGGTGAGTCCGGTCTGGCTGTTGGCGCACTGGTGGGAACATCTGTTTTTTTTCTGGGCCTGACTGTTTCCCTGTATCTTCTGTACCGTGCTTCACGGGGCAGTTCTCCGGAACGACCGGACTTGATGAGGCGTTTTGTCCTCGCCCTTTTTGCCTTCCTGCAATTTGACAAATTGCCCGCTCTTGCGGCGTATCTTCTTGTGTACTCTCCTGAAACTCCGGTTATTTTTCCTCACATGGCGGCTTTTGCCCTGGCCACGTATATTCCGGTTGCCCTGTTTCTGCTGAAAACAGTAAGAAGGATGCGGCAGGAAGGGTGAAATCCCCTGCCATGGTCAATTACGAACTGTTGACGTAACTCCTCACAGGGGAAAACTCTTTGATTTTATTGCCTGCCGGCAAAGAGTTCAATGACCTTTGCAATCTTATCCGCCATGGTGTTAAGAGCAATGGAGGCCGGAGCATCGGCAAAGAGTTCGCACACGGGAATATAAGCCTTCAATGCTTCTCCTACAGCATTGTCTTCCGGAATTTCCCCCAGGGGCGGAATTTCAATCCCCAGGTATTTTGAGGTGAGTGAATTGAGTTTTTTCCTGTTGACACGACCATTGACGGAATCACGGTTGACCACCAGGAGGGGGTGGAAATATTTCAGTGCATGCTGGGCTTTTTCCCTGGCCCCTTCCTGGGTTTCTTCCGCCAGCCTGAATACCTGGGCAAGAGAGGTGAAATGCTGTTTTTTCAAAGTGCTGCTGACCTGGCTGCGGGAGAGAAAACTCCCCAGGACCCTGCGGATGGTCGCCAGCTGCAGGAAGGTGTAAAAATCCAGAATTGATGTGGGGTCCGGCAGAGTCACACAGATCTGGATATCGGAAAACATGAAGAAGTCCAGGGAGTGGTAGTTGGTTCCCGCACCCACATCGATCAATACCACATCCGCATCGAGGGTTGATATGGCGCGAAGGAGCCGTTGTTTTTCCTGGTAACTCATATTGGACGTCTGCAGGGTGTTGCCTGTGCCGGGCAGGAATTGCAGACCGTTGTAGGAATAAAAAGTGTGCAGAGCATTCTGCAGTGTATCGACTTTTCTTGTCAGAAAATCAGTCAGTGAATACTTCGGCTCAAAGAGGCCGAACAGCAGGTGGGTGTCAGCCCCTCCCACGTCCAGATCAAGCAGGCATACTTTTTTCCCTTTCCGGGCGAGAAGAAGTGCCAGGTTGGCAATGATCATTGTCTTTCCGGTACCGCCTTTTCCGGATCCTATGGAGATGGTTGTAGCCATAATTAGTGTCAGTTTTTGCGCCGCCTGCTGCGGATTTCATAGATGCGCTGTGCCCGTTTCAGGGCTGTTTTTAAATCCGTTACAGTGTTTACTGGTGCACTCCACAGTTCCCAGCCTTCTCTGGAGCGCAGGATAATCTTGTTATTTTGACAGAGGAGGACCGTCTCTTCCAGTAGTTCTTTATATTCATTTTCTCTCTTTTCCTGGGGTGGTGGTGCTGGTTTTTTATGCTGGATGCAGGAAGAGCAGAGTTCTCCCTCATTGTTGCCAAAAAGATTGAGAACGCCCCCGCAGTCTTTACAGAATTGCATTGAACCCCTTGTCCGCCAGGAAAAAAGTATACTGTCGTCTGTGAGTAATTGCAGTTCAGAGGCTGTCAACTCGCAGGGTTGTTATTCCTGTGAGCAGTTACGCCGTCTGTTGTTGAACCATTCCACTGAATTCTATCAAAGAAACATGACGGAGTCACTTTTTCCCCAAAAAAATCCAGTTCGAATGTCTTTTCGGCTGATGGAGAGATAATATTTAGCTTGAGTATCCGATGTCAGAACAGAAAAATCATGGTCTGTGAGCAATTACAACTGGTGGACAGCTTCGCTGAAAAGGGGGAGGGTAATGCCAAGATCTCCATGGAAAAAATAGTCGGACAGGGGGGAATGACCTGAAAGTCCGGAGGTGGAAAGTGCCTGTTCCCGGTTGAATTCATACACCAGGCCGCCCCGCTGTTTGACTGTATGGGGAAGGGTTGCAGCGGGATAAACCTGGGCCGAGGTACCTATGACAAGGAGGAGATCGCAGCTGTGGATTAATTCCTGGATGGAATCGAGGTTGTGAACCTGTTCACCGAAGAGGACGATATTGGGCTTCAATGGGTAATCACACAGGCTGCAGCGGGGAATATCATTCCCTGTAAAGTGGTCGGCGCGAACTTCCATGAGGTCGCCGCATTGCAGACAGTGCAGATGATTATGATCTCCATGTATTTCAAGAACATTCCTGCTGCCGGCTGCCTGGTGCAGGTTGTCGACATTCTGCGTTACAATGCCGGCCAGGAAATTCTGTTTTTCCAGTTCCGCCAGGATAACATGGGCCCTGTTCGGTTTTTTGTTCAGCAGTTCCCTGCCCAGAGTTCTGTACAGTTCCCATGCCTTTGCCGGGTTATCGAGAAAGACCTGGAGTGTGGCATATTCTTCGGGGGAAAACCTGCTCCAGAGTCCGCCTCTGCTCCTGAAATCGGCGATGCCGCTGGCGACAGAGATCCCTGCCCCGGTGAGGGCAACGGCGCGGTCGGCTTTCCTGAATTTTCGGGCTGCTTCTTCCAGAACAGTATCTGTTGTCTGTGGGGTAATGGTCTTCATGGCTGCTTTTTTATTTTGACTTTTTCCACAACTTTTCGATAATAGTCATCCTGTTGGGCGATATTGGAAGTTTTTCCCCGACGGGCATCAATTTTCATGAGGAGGACACTCAGCTTTTTCATCTGTTTCAGACGGATATGTTCGTCTTCTGTTGCGGCAATCAATTCTTCCAGACGTTTTACCTCTTTTCGTTCTTCAATCTCGGGTGGCAGGTAACCGCTGTTTTTCAAGATCTTGTAGGCCATTTTCAGATCGTCGGGGATCTGGCTGTCGTCTTCCATAGGCAGGGGCCTGTTCTTCCATTTTCCAACAGTGAGATCGCCGTTCTTCAGGGCTTCCTGTATCTTCTGTTCGGCAATAAAGGCTATTGAATCCATAAATAATATAATTCCTGTTTTTTCATGAAACTCAGCAATATTGGAGACGTGCCTGCTGTGTCAGGCTGGGTTTGGAATAGAATGCCCCAAGCCCTTCTGGAAGAGTATTTTCCGCAGCCAGTTGCCGATATCTGTAATCTGTTCCGGACAGACCGCATGTTCCATGGGATAGTTTTTGTAATTGACACTGTAACCTGCCTTGATAAGTTGTGTCGTCGCTTTCTGTCCAAGACTCTCCGGGACTACCGGATCATATATGCCGTGCTGGACAGCAATGGGGATGTTTTTGTTTTCATCGCTTAATGTAATTGTGTCAACGGTGGCAAAATAAGTCGACATGGCCAGAAGACCACCCAGGGGAAGGGAACAGCTGAGAGCCACCTGGAAGGCCACTGCACCGCCCTGGGAGAAACCGGCAATGATGATTCTTCTGGAATCAATTCCCTTTTCCAGTTCCCGGGTAATAAAATCACCAATCCTGGCGGCGGATCGCAGGAGTTGGTCTGTGTCCACCTTCCTGTCGATTTCCATTTCCAGTATATCATACCAGGCAGGCATGACGAAACCTCCATTGACCGTGACGGGAATGGCTGGAGCATGGGGAAAGATAAAGCGTATATGCGCGGTTTCCGGTAACCGCAGCTCTGGAACAATGGGGGCAAAATCATTGCCGTCGGCTCCCAGGCCATGAAGCCAGATTACTGTGGCGTCAGGATTAGTACCCGTTTCTAATTCTATGGCGGGAAGAAGTGTCATGGGATTGCGCCTCGGTGAAAAATGATTATTTTGATGAATTCCTGGAGAAAAAAGAAATTCTGATTACGTTAAAATTCAGCCTGATAAAGCAGGCACCTCCACAATTCAGCGGAGTTTCATGGGTAATCAAGAAAGAAATACAGTATCGTATTATACATGAAAACAATTGCAGGGGACATGAGAAAAAAAGTAATTTCTTAATGCACCCGTTAAGCAGCTGGTTACAGAGAAACAGGTGAGGAAAAAGAATGAGCATGCAGGAGAAATTTAAGGATGAACTGCAGGTGGCGATCAAGGCAAAGGACAGCGATCGCACCGGTGCAATACGTATCCTGATAGGAGAGTTCCAGCGACAGCGCGAAAAAAAGCTCAGTGATGATCAGGTTATCGCTATCATCAGAAAACTGATAAAATCGGAAAAAGAGCTGCTGGCAGCGGCGGGAAAGGAGAGTTCCGGTTTTCTCACCGTTATGGAAGGTTATCTGCCGAGACAGGCTGGTGAAGAGGAAATCAGGGCCTGGATTAAGGAAAATGTTGATTTTGAGAGTTTCGCAAACCCGATGCAGGCGATGAGACCTGTCATGAACCATTTTTCCGGGCGGGCGGATGGAAATACCGTAAAAAAAATTCTTATGGCATGTAATCAATGAGTTCGGATTCTTCGTTTGCCTGGTGGAGATGACAATGTTCCGTCAACGCTGCTCTGAAGCGCAGGATTCAGATATTACTCCATTGAAAAAATACTGATTGTGCACGAAACTCAGCCTGACTCCGGGTGGCGGGAGATATCACCTCGCTGGCCCGGGTATCCCTTCGTATGCTGAGTTTCGTGGGTAATCAGAAAAAATATTAACTTTTTGAAAATGGAGGTAGAAGCGTGTTACGTATAATTTTGTTTCTGGCAACGAATATGGCAATACTGGTTTTGCTGGGTATTGTTATGTCTGTCCTGGGAATTGATTCAAGGAGCACTTCCGGTCTGCTTGTCATGGCTGGAATGTTTGGTATGGGAGGATCGTTTATTTCCCTGGCCATGTCCAAATGGATTGCCAAAAAATCAACAGGGGCCGTGGTTATTGAACAACCTGCAAATCCCACGGAAAAATGGTTGGTGGACAGTGTTGCCCGCATGGCGGAAAAAGCGGAAATCGGAATGCCGGAGGTTGCTGTTTATCAGTCTCCTGATTTGAATGCCTTTGCAACGGGAATGAACAAGAATAATGCCCTTGTTGCCGTGAGCACGGGGCTGCTGCAGAATATGAGCCGGGATGAGGTGGAAGCGGTACTTGCCCACGAGATAACCCATGTGGCCTGCGGGGACATGGTGACCCTGTCGCTTATCCAGGGAGTATTGAACACCTTTGTTATTTTCCTGTCTCGTATTGCCGCAAATATTCTTGACAATGTTCTGGGGAGTGATGAGGATGGCGGCGGACTGGGCTTTATGGGTTATATGGCTGTTACCATTGTCCTGGAAATGGTCCTGGGGCTCTTTGCGTCGATAATTGTCATGTGGTTTTCAAGAAAACGTGAGTTTACCGCTGACAAGGGGGCAGCCTATCTCACGTCGAGTGCAAAAATGGTAGGCGCTTTGCGTCGGCTGCAGGCGCATCATGAACCATCTCATCTTCCGGAACAGGTTGCCGCTTTCGGGATCCGTCCGAGAGAAGGGGGGCTGGCCAGTCTTTTCAGGAGTCACCCACCGCTGGAAGAGCGTATTGCCGCCCTTGAGCGGCTGTCGTAGACTTACCCGGGTGGCACGGTTTGCCGGGCCGTCTGCCACCCGGAATCTCTGGCTATTTTCAGGTTGATTCTTCTCTGGTAATACCGAGCATTGTATGCCAGATATTGTCCTCACTCCAGCGTTTCACTATAAGCACCGGCCGCGTTGCCAGGTAGGCAGAGACTTTTTTTTCCTCACTTCTGAGTAACCCGGAGAGGACAAACCATTTCTGTCGTAGAAAACCGTCAGTGCGGATCACTTTTTTCATTACCTCGTAATGGATATTGGCTACAAGAAGGTCCGTGGCTCTTGCGGTAAACTGTTCGGCCCTGCCGTTCACCACCACGATATTTTTCCTGAGATCATTCAGATGGACGTTGCTCAGGGCTGTTTTGCAGGCAAGCAGGTTGTAGTCAACGGCAATTGCTTTGCTGCAGCCAAGTCGGCCGGCAGCCAGGGCGAGGATTCCTGTGCCGCAGCCAAGGTCCAGCATGGTTTGTACTTTTCCACCGGTGCAGGCAATATCAATGGCCTCCAGGCAGGCCCGGGTGGTGGGATGGGTGCCGTTGCCGAAAACAACACCGGAATCAATCGTGAGGGCAATTTCATTCTCCGCCGGAGTTGCTTTAATCCATGGGGGATTCAGGAGAAAACGACCAATTCGTACAGGTTCTATGGTTCCTCCCTGCCACTGTTCATAAGTCATTTCAAATTCATCAAGCAACTTCAGGCCCGGAAGATTATCACAAATTTTTTCAACTTCTTTTCTCGCGGGCGCGGTAAAAAAGAGAAACGAGAAATCGTCTTCGACCCAGTTGCCGATGAACGTTTCCATCTTCAGCCGGGCAGAGCGGGGAACAATTCCTTCAATATAATAAATGGAGAGGACAGTGTCGGGGCGCAGGTATGCCTGTAGAGTTTTCATTTTCTGGAAAAAAAGAGTAGAGGAATCAGGGTTATTGTGGGGTTTTAACAGGTGCGGAATGATATGGCAATATTGATTTGTCAGTGCCTGTCCAGAAAGGAGGTGGAGTTGTAACCTGCCTGCAGGTTTTTCCCGGCAGGCAGGTTGTCTGAGAATTTACAGTTTAAAGCCGCTGACCATATCCTTGAGTTTTTCCGCAGTTTTCGACAGTTCTGCAGCACTGTTCTGTACTTCTTCGCTGGATGTGGCCATTTCGGCGGAGGCTTGACTGACCATGCTGATATCTCCTGCTATCTGGGTTGTGACCGTGGAGCTTTGGGCCACGTTTTCATTGACTTCTGTTAATCCCTGGGCCGCCTGAGCCACATTTGAGGCAATTTCATCAGTGGCGGAAGTCTGCTCCCGTACAGCGCCTGTAATTGTTTTGACGGTATCATTAACAGTATTGATTACAGCGGTTATACGTTCTATCTGGTTCACTGTTTCAGTGGTTGAATTCTGGATATCCTCAATCTGGTTTTTTATCTGGTCGGTCGCCTCAGCGGTCTGCTTGGCGAGTTCCTTGATTTCATTTGCGACCACCCCAAATCCTTTTCCGGCCTCTCCCGCCCGGGCCGCTTCAATGGTCGCATTCAGCGCCAGGAGGTTCGTCTGCCCGGAAATATCAGTGATCACTTCGGTTACCTTGCTGATTTCACTGGCAGCACGGCCGAGTTGCTGTACTTTGGCTGTAGCACTTTTTGCCTCTTCAACGGCTTCGCTGGTTACTTTTCCCGCCTGTTCCGTGTTACTGTTGACGTCTGAAATTGTTGCCGTCATTTCTTCGGCTGCCGACGCTACAATATTCATATTGGTTGTGGTTTCCTCCGTTGCCGCAGCGATGGAATCCATGTTCACACTCATTTCCTCTGCAGCTGTGGCAACAGAACTTGACTGGCTGGAAACGTTTTCAGCTCCGCTGGACATCTGTTCCGCAATGGCCGAAAGTTCCGTGGTGGCGGCAGAAACGGTACTGACACCTTCGACCACCTCTTTGAACATGCCCTGCAGTTTAAAGATAAAGGCATTGAAGTTTGTGGAAAGTGATTGCAGTTCATCATAGTTGGCCATTGCATAGACTTTGCATTCCCGGCAGTCGGTTATCCTGCCACTGGTTACTTCGACGCAGTCGGGGGTTTCGGCCATGGTGCCGCTTATTTCCCAGCATAGTCCTCGTTTGCCATAGCTTTTACAGCCTGGCTCATTACAGTCCATGACTTCCGAACACGCGGGACAGTCAACTTTGAGACGCTGGGTGAGGTCTCCTTCTCCCTGGGAGAGTTCTTTGAGGTTGTTGACAACGGTTTTAATCGGTCCCATTACCATTCTCAAAAGAATGAACGATATTCCTGTGACGGCGAAAATACTGATCAGCATTACTATCCCCGTTGTTTTCTGCAGTGCTTTCACCGGGGCGAGGGCCTCTGCTGCATCAATTTCCGCTATCAGGGCCCAATGGAGATCCTGGATTTTGACCGGGGTAAAGCTGGAGAGAACAAGGTTGCCGTTGTAATCAGTTATGATTTCAGTCCCCTCTTTACCCTGCAGGCTTTTTTGTGTAGCAATTGTGTTTACTTTGCCCCTGTCGGGCCTTGCAAAAGATGCTTGAACAGAATGATTTTTCGTATCAAGAAAGGAGTCTGAGCGCATCAGCATGTCCGGGCCGACGAGATATGTTTCGCCGGAAGCTCCCATTCCTTCCCTCTGTTGCATGATTCCATTGATGGCGTCCAGGGAGAGCTGCAGGGCTATGACGGCTTCAATTCTGCCGTTACTTGATATATATGGTTGGGCGATAAAAGCGGCTGGTTCATTGTTGCTTGGTGGATAGGGGGCAAAATCGGCGATTCCAAATGACTTTCTGTTAATAACTGAATGCACCAGCTTTCCGAGGTTGGAGGAAGCATATTTTCCGTTTAAAAAATTGGTGTGCAAATCGGCTTCTTTGGCTGCAGTATAAAAGCAGAAACCATCGGGGTTGAGAAGAAAAAGATCATAGTATCCATAGGCTTTCACATATTTCTCGAAATATTCCCCACCATCCGTATTAACCGGGCTGAAGGCTTCCGCAAGATCAATTTCTGAAACAATGGCCCACCTTAATCCTGCAAGATCAAGAGGTGCGGCGGCGGAGAGCACCTGGTTTCCATTGTAGTCCTTTATCACTCCTGTTCTGTCTTCACCGGCAAGAGCCCAGTGTACTGCCTCTGTATCGACCTTTCCTTTTTCGGGATTGGCAAAAGATGATTTTACGGAATGGAATTCGGGATCGAGAAAGGAGTTCGAACGCATGAGCAGGTCACGGCCCACCAGATATGTTTCACCTGTTTTTCCAAGACCGGTGCGTTCATCCATGATGGATTGCAGTTTATCCATGGAAAGCTGGAGAGCAACTACACCCGTCTGTTTTCCTTTGAAAAGAATGGGGGCAGCTATGAATGCGGCAGGCTCATTATTGCTGGGGGCGTATGGGGCAAAATCGATCAGAACTGTTTTTCCCTGGCTGGCACCTCTGAAAGCCCGGGCAAGGCCACTGTCTTTGTATGGTCCGGAGATCAGGTTGGTTCGGTAGTCGGCTTCCTTTGCCTGTGTATGGACCACAACACCTTGCGGATTGATGACAAAGAAATCATAATAGCCGGTTGCCTGGATAAAAGTGTCAATGATTGAGGCAAACCGTTTATATTCGGGTGTCATTTCGCCAGTGGCAAGATAGTTTTCATACTGGTTCATTCCTTTTGTGCAGATGGAGCGGCTTTGCTGAGCTGCGATATCTGTCTGCCACTGGCGGGCCAGTTCTATGACAGCTTTTTTCTTGTTTTTCTGGATGGCATTGAGTTGTTCAAATGCTTTTTCTCTGAGAGTTCCCACTGTTTCCAGAAGAACCTCCATATCTCCTTTTCGCTCTTTGAAGAAATTTTCAATCTGTTTCTTTTTAATTTCTCTTACACTGTTTAATTGTCTGAAGCTGGCTGTTTTAAGAGCTTTGCTGGCCTGATAAGAGGAAATGAGACCACTGACGGCCAGGGGCAGGATGCCGATAAACAGGAAAGCCAGGACCAGTTTAACTCCGATTCGTTTGAAAAAACGGTGCAGTTTCATTTTTCCTCCTTTGAGTTTCTTCGT